>NZ_JBXAYG010000002.1:0-305692 GCF_056782155.1 Dellaglioa sp. CoH-55-MRSF-9
AATACTGGGATAAAGCCATTTAGAAACATATTAAATTTTATATTATTTCATCCGTCAACTTGACAGGGCCTAGTACAGGTCATGGTGGCCTCTTTTTTTGTTTTCAGAATAAAAAACTGGTGTTGATGAATTTTATTTCACCAACACCAGAAAGTGTACACCCTTAAAATAGCTATGTTCTATAATGTTTTTTAAATTTGTTTCAACAAACTAATATTGTCCTTTTTTGAATAAGATAGGACAATTGATGACTTAATCCAGTAGTTGTATGAATAATGTATTGTGTTAAAAATTAGCGTTTAATTTATCTATTACTTTTTAGGACGATGTACAGGGTATACAGTGAAATTAATAGGGCAACGATACTTACTGTTGTAGATAGAATATTCATTTGTTTTACCTCCATTTTTTAGATATACTATAAAGACAGGATAATTATGTAGAATAACTTTATCTATTAACAAATGTCACTAATGCTAACTGTATAACAGCAGTTAGCATTTTTTATTAATACTCCATGCGATATATATAATAGCATCAGAGTAGAATGAAGACAGATCTATTTTAAGTTTTAAGCTAAAAATAGTTTATTATGATCTATTTTATAACCTAAAATTAAATGTAAATTTTTATCAATAGTTTGGATAAACAGCTTATTATGACGTGATTTCAACTCAGATACGTGAAGTAAATCTTGAAGTAACAAGGGTTTATCAGAGGGAGTAACAATTAAAATAAAATATTCTGATGTACTAATTACCTTAGAAATAGGGTAAAATAGATTATTAGTAGTGTAATATAAATTAAAATTTTTATTTAAATCAATAGTGGCTAATTCTAAATCGATCATTCGCATAATATTTAACCATCCTTTAGTAGAAGATATAATTATTATGCATTTTTTTTAATGAAAATGAAAGGAATGAGGAAAAAAAATGCCAAGAGGATTAATTATTGAAGATGATACAATTATTTCTGATAATATTGTTGAAGCAACAGCAAAAATTATGACGTTAGAGCAAGCGTTCGATGGCGAGGAAGGCTTTTTTAAAGCTTCACAAAATATATATGATATTATTATTTTAGATTTAATGCTTCCTACAATATCGGGATTTGATGTATTAAAAAAAATTCGAGAAAAGAAAATTGACACGGCAGTGCTAATCTTATCAGCAAAAGATAGTGTTGACGATAAAATTACCGGATTTAATTTAGGGGCGGATGATTATTTAGCTAAGCCATTCAATTTAAACGAATTACAAATGAGAATAAAGGCTCTTCTGAAAAGAACAATGAAATTTGAAATAGATAGTGAATTAAAATATCAAGATATGATTTTATCTGATAACAGAACAATTATTTCTGGCAGCCAATCTATCAATTTACAGGGTAAAGAGTATGAATTTTTAACATACTTACTGGAAAATAAGAATACTATTTTAACGAAAGAACAAATATTTGACCGTGTTTGGGGATTTACGTCCGATACTAGCATTACGGTTGTAGAAGTTTATATGAGTAATCTGAGAAAAAAATTAAAAAAGATTGGTCATGAAAAAATGATTCGAACAATTAGAAACGTTGGTTATCTGGTTGAACCTGATGAAAAATAAGGCAAATAGAGATACGCGTATAAAATTATTTTTTATGTATCTTTTAAGCTTCAGTATTATTTTTGTAACACTTGGTTTAATTGTATATAGTTCATTTAATGACACCTTAACAGTTAATGTAGATATATCAATGAAAAAACAAATTAGACGAATAAAAGATTCTAATTATGTCTCCATAAATAGAATCGATGATAGTCCACTTTTGAAGCAAGCACCTGACTTTAAAGTCTATCAAATCTTATGGTCACAAAATGGAGAAATAATTAATAAAGATGCAATGGGTACCAGATACCCCGTTTTTAATAAGATACCATTTAAAAAATCTGATTTAAACAAATTTAAAACAATTAAACAAAAAAACGGACCTACGTTTAGGTCATACTTAATGGAAATTCCAGACTCAGCTGTTAAAAAATGGCATAAAGCACGATATATTCAAATTATTGAAAATATTGAGATTAATCAAAACTCATTGATTAGTTTTAGGAATATTTTACTTGTATCTCTGCTTATTTTTGGAATGTTGTCGATTGCCTTAAGTGTTATTTTATCATCTATTAGTATTAAACCAACGATTAGTGCATGGAATAAGCAAAGAGAATTTATCGATAATGCAGCCCATGAGCTTAGAACACCATTGACGATAGTACAAAATAAATTAGAGTATTTGTTAACAAAACCTAATGCAAATATTATCGATGAAAGCGAGTCAATTGCAACTTCATTAAGTGAGATTAGACGATTAAATAATCTAACAAAAGATCTATTATTGTTAGCTAATTCAGATTCTAATGCTAATGTGTTTAACTTTAAGAAAGTCCTTGCTAAGGAATACTTTGAGAATATTATTCATCCTTATGCAGATATTGCGCTTAGTCAAAATAAACAATTTTATTTTCAAATAAATATTGCAAGTAAGTACATTCAATTAGACGAAGACCGTATACATCAATTAATTGTCATTTTACTTGATAATGCATTGAAATACACAGTAGCGGGTAATGAAATTTCGTTTATCGTTATTGAGTCGGCTAAGCAACTAGTGATACAAGTCATTAATGATGGAGAAAATATTAGTGATACACATAAAAAAATAATCTTCCAACGCTTTTATAGAGAAGAAAAATCAAGAAATCGTAAAACAGGTGGTAATGGGTTAGGCTTGTCAATTGCGAAATGGATCGTTGAAGAGCATAAAGGTAAAATTGAAGTTAGAAATAAGATACCGAAGGGTGTCGTTTTTGAAGTTACATTACCAATGAAATCAAATGAATAAGTAAGGATAGGTTAATAATATGGAATTAGAATTTTTAGGTACAGGAGCAGGAGCACCTGCAAAAAATAGAAATGTAACCAGTATTGCACTAAAACTACTAGATGAACGTAATAGTGTTTGGTTGTTTGATGTAGGTGAAGCAACACAACATCAAATTTTACAAACGACAATAAAACCTCGGAAAATCGAAAAAATATTCATTACACATTTACACGGAGATCATATTTTTGGGTTGCCAGGTCTTTTGAGTAGCCGATCATTTCAAGGAGGTAATGGACCTTTAACTATTTTTGGTCCTAAAGGAATTCAAAATTTTGTGAAGACCAGTTTACAAGTTTCTGAAACGAAGTTGTCATATACAATTAAATTTGTAGAACTTGATAAACCTGGATTAATATTTGAAGATAGCACTTTTAAAGTATATTTTGATTACTTAGATCATCGTATTATAAGCGTGGGTTATCGAATTGTGGAACATGATTATGCAGGCGAATTACAAATAGATAAACTTAAAGAATTAAATATTCCGTCTGGTCCAATTTATGGAGAATTAAAAGCCGGTAAAATAGTTCAATTAGAAGACGGCACAAAATTAAATGGAAATGATTTTTTGGGAGAAACTAAAAAAGGGCGTATTGTCACAATTTTGGGCGATACAAGAAAAACAAAAAATAGTTATACATTAGCTGAAAATGCAAATGTTCTGGTTCATGAGAGTACATTTGAAAAAGCTGAATCAAAAATGGCAAGGAATTATTATCATACAACTAGTGCTCAGGCTGCAGAAATCGCTAAAAAATCAAACGTGAAAATGTTATTATTGACACATATTTCCGCAAGATATGTTGGTAAAATGGCCATTACTTTACAGAGTGAGGCAAGAAGTATCTTTAAAAATACAACGGTTGTTAGAGATTTTGATGTAATTAATGTGCCGTTTTCTCAAAAGGAAAAAGTAAATGATTAGTCAATATAAAGAGTTAAAAGATTTACGTAATAGAATCGTTCTAATTAGTGGTGGTTCAAGTGGTTTAGGTAAGGAACTGGCATATGAGGTTGCTAGAAAAGGTGCAATTGTTGTTATTTGCGCTAGACAAATGGATAAACTTACAGAGGTTAAAGATGCTTGTCAGCGTCTATCTGGTCGATTGGCTTATGCGATTGAATGTGATGTTTCTGATCCAATTCAAATTGAAAAAATGGTTAAAAAAATTGAATCTTCAATTGGACCGATTGAAGTACTTATAAATAATGCAGGGTTTGGTTTGATGGAGAATGTGTTATCTTTTGATATGGATGTTGCTGAAAAAATGTTTAGAGTAAACGTCTTGGGGCTAATGTACATGACTCAAAATGTTGCGCTAAATATGGCAGATAGAAAATATGGCGTTATTATTAATATTGCATCTATTGCTGGGAAAATTGCAACACCGAAATCAGCAATTTATTCAGCAACGAAATATGGTGTCCTTGGTTATTCTAATGCGTTGAGATTAGAATTAAAACCACTAGGGATTAAAGTTATGACAGTTAATCCTGGACCAATTGATACTAATTTCTTCAAAATAGCTGATAAAGAGGGCAACTATTTAAAAAATATTGGATCAATGATGCTAAATCCTGCGCATGTTGCAAAGATTATATCAAGAAACATAAGTACAAATAAACGCGAAATTAATTTACCATATTATATGGAAATGGCATATTTGGGATATACAATTTTCCCTAAAATGGGAGATTTACTTGCGGGTACAGTATTTAACAAAAAATAGTGGGGGAAAATATGAAAAAACAATGGCGAACAATCATAGCGTTATTACTTATTATCGTAATAGCAATTTTTTCAATTTTAAATGTAAAGGAAGTTTCAATTAATTTTTGGTTTGCAGAAATTAAAATGCCAATGATTCTTATTTTATTATTTTCAATTTTAGCAGGAGCACTACTGATAGGTCTGTTAACAACAAGTGCAACTTTAAAATTAAAAAAAGAAAATAAAGAATTAAATCAACAATTGGATGACTATAAAAATAATTTTGATGAATCATTGAAAAATTCAATTGATAAAATAAAAACTCAGAATAGAAAAGAAGTTCAATTACTACAAAATGAAATTAAAACGTTAAAATCAGAAAATATAAATCGTTAGTAAAGTAGAGGTTTAACATGATTGAATCAAAGTATAGTTGGAAGTTTTTAGATTTAAGTAATGACAAAATACCTAATGAAATATTTGAAAATATTCAATTAGATCATTCATTGATATCTTTACTATGGAGCCGCGGACTTACATCTGAAAAAGCTATTACTGATTTTTTAAATGTAGGAGCAGAAAACATTCACGATCCAATGCTTATGCATGATATGAGTAAAGGAATTGAACGAATTCAACAAGCAATAGTTAAAAATCAAAAAATAACGGTTTATGGTGATTATGATGCTGATGGGTTAACGAGTACCTCAATCATGTTTGAGACACTTAGTGATATGGGCGCAGATGTGGAAACTTATATACCTAACCGATTTATAGATGGTTACGGACCTAATGTAGATGCTTATAAAAGAATAATAGACAATGGTACTAATTTGATTATTACTGTTGATAATGGTGTATCAGGGAATGAAGCAATAGAATTTGCTCAATCTCAAGGTATAGATGTTATCGTAACCGATCATCATGAATTACCAGATGTTTTACCAAAGGCTTATGCAATAATTCATCCTCGACATCCTGAAGGAAAATATCCGTTTGGAGAACTTTCAGGTGCTGGTGTGGCATTTAAAGTTGCGAGTGCATTAACAGGTGATATTTCAGAAGAATTACTAGATTTAGTGGTAATCGGTACAGTAGCAGATTTGGTATCACTGACAGATGAAAATCGTTCACTTGTAAGTTTCGGTCTGAAGGTTTTACAACAAACGTTCCGGCCAGGATTGATTGCATTAATGGAAGTTGCGAATGTAAAACAGGAAACAGTAGATGAAAAAGATATTGGTTTTGGTATTGCGCCGCGTTTAAATGCAATTGGGCGATTAGGTGATGCAAATATTGGTGTTGAACTGTTAACTAGTCTAGACGATGAACGAGCACAGGAAATAGCAAACTTTGTTCAATCTGAAAATGTACGCCGTCAAAAAATTGTAGCAGATATATTAGAACTAGCATTGAAACAGGCTACAGCAGAGTATAATCAGTACAAGAAAACACTGGTAATAACAGGTGAAAATTGGCACGAAGGTGTATTAGGTATCGTTGCTAGTCGTGTTGTTGAAGTAACTGGTAAACCGACAATTATTTTAAACCAAGATACAGAGAAGGGCTATTTAAAAGGATCCGGTCGAAGTATTGATACATTTCATTTGTATAACGCAATTAATGAACATAGAGAATTAACATCTCATTTTGGTGGACATCATATGGCCGTGGGATTAACATTTCCCATTCAAAACTTAGAAAGATTTAGATTAGACTTGGAAAATGAAGCAGTATCTCAAGGAATTCAATTGAACGTTAAGCCAGCCAAAGTGGTTGTAGCAAAGCTAAATGTAGATCAATTGACTTTGGATTTTTATAAGGATATTGAAAAATTAAAACCATTTGGTACAGACAATGAAAAACCGATTTTTGAAATTAAATATAAATCAATACAAAATGTTAAGGCTATTGGTAAAACAGGAACTCACTTAAAATTTGAAGTTGTTGGTGAGAAAGAAAAAATTAGTGGAATTTCATTTTCAAATGCAAAGTATGTTGATGATTTCAAGAATACTTTAGATGAGATCAAATTAATCGGTGAAATTGAAAAAAATGTATGGATGAATAAAACAAATTTACAGTTAATGGTACAGGACATTAAATTTGAAGGGCTTGTAATTATTGATGAAAGAACTGACCACGTGAATAAAAGTTTATTTCAAAATGAAGGCTTGTTTATATTCTGGAATAAAAAAAATTATGACCAAGTAAAACAATTTTCATCAGACAAACAGATATTTAAGCAGGCTGATCAACTAAAAAGTGTATCAGATTTTGATAATCAAAGAACAATTATATTTGTAGATTGCCCAAGCTCGTTGGAACAAATGTCTACAATATTACGTTTATCGGATAGTCAGAAAATAATTGCAGTATTTTTAAAGACTAACAGTGCCTATTTAGATGGTATGCCATCCAGAGAACAGTATGCAAAGTTATATAAATTTGTGATGAGTCATAAAGATGTTGATATTAATAATCAACTAATCGTCTTATCTGATTTTTTAAAAATAAAGAAAAATTTATTAATATTCATGATTAAGGTGTTTTTAGAGTTGGAATTTGTTAAAATAAAAGATGGATTAATGACTGGAAAAAGTACAACAAATAAAATGGACATTAAAAATACTTCTGAATATAAGCTAAGAAATAATCGAATATTAGCTGAAGATAAGTTAGTCTACTCTAAAGAGAATGATCTTAAAAAGTGGATACTTGAACAATTGAATACAGAAGATTAAAGGAGCGTTTATTAATGGTATTAGATTTAACAAAGTATATTGCTGCAATTCCTGATTACCCAGAAAAAGGTGTTGTTTTTCGAGATATATCACCCTTAATGGCAGACGGAGCAGCATACCGCGAAGCAACAAATAAAATTGTAGAATATGCCAAGAGTAAAAATGTTGAGATGATTGTTGGCCCTGAAGCTAGAGGGTTTATTGTTGGATGTCCAGTGGCCTATGATCTAGGTGTAGGATTTGCACCAGCTAGAAAAAAAGGTAAGTTACCTCGAGAAACCGTTGAGGCCAAGTATGCATTGGAGTACGGAGAATCTGCACTATATATGCATAAGGATGCGGTACAACCTGGACAGAGGGTTTTAGTAACAGATGATTTATTAGCAACTGGTGGTACGATTGCAGCGACGATAGAATTAGTTGAACAATTAGGTGGTATTGTTGTAGGGACTGCCTTTTTTATTGAATTAGATGATTTAAAGGGCCGTCAAAAAATAAAAGACTATGATATATTCAGTTTAATGAACTATTAAATTCATGATTACAGCTTTATGATAGCTATTGTTGTATAATTTTATAAAATGAGGCTCTAGTATTGGATTTTCGTCCAATACTAGAGCTTTTTATTTTTAAATTAAGCTACGAGCTTTTGAATATTATCTTCCTTTTACCAAGAACAGACGGTTGTTTGCGAAATATTAATTATATATACATCAGTTTGGGTCCAAGATACAGGTATAATACTGATTTTTTATAATTCAGAAAGTCACTTAAAGCTTTTTTAATGTTAGGTATATAAAAATGTGCGAAATATGTGCAAAGTCATATGATGTTTTAATGCTTTATAGTCTCTTTTTATACAAAATAAAAAACACAAATGCCTTTAAACTGGCGTTTGTGTTTTTTTATTTTGGTTTAATATGATATAAAAAGGAGAGTACAGGATTTGAACCTGCGCGCGCCATTACAGCGTTCGCCGGATTTCGAGTCCGGTGCATTACCACTCTGCCAACTCTCCAAAATAACTTTGTTTAGTATATCAACTTTTTAATATAATTGCAAAACTCATTTAATTATTATCAATGCTTATTAAGTTAGCAAGAAATATCCACGTGTAGCTTGCGCCAAATAATAAGCTTAGCAGATGAATATATAAAATTATTGTTGGATATGACTGAACATTTTGAATAGAATTTATGGGGTCTCCAAAAAAATCACTCAAGCCATAATATGAAATAGCTACTAAGTGATCAACAACATGGACACTGGGTAACTTAGAGACAAATTCGGTAACTTTTGATTCACCTCCTAAAACGCCTATTAAAGAAGTTCCAACAAGCAAACCTTCATAGAAAATATTTAATGCAAATTCAGCAATAACCTGTACAGTATGTGCAAAATTATTTTGAACAATGTATGAAAGTAATTTTAATAAATAGAATGAACTAAAGGTAATGATAATAATACCTAATATAAATGTAAAAATAACTGTTGTTTCCATTAGTGGTGTAATCAAATTCATATAATTAATTAGATAAAAAATGAATGTAGTAATAAGTAATAATAAATACGATTCAATTTGCCAGAGTTTTGTTTTTTTAGGGAATAATTTTAGGTATGAAAAAAAACTATAACAAAACAGTAATGAAGCAATGCTAAATGTTAGTAGTCTTAAAATTAAGAACCTGGGGAAAAACATTAGACCAAAAATTGTACCTATTAAAAAACTTACTGCATAAAAATAAAATTTTTGTTCTTTTTCTTGAATAACTAAAAACGACAAAAAAGGGTGTTTAAATCTATTTTGTCTTGGTATTTTTGTAGGGGTGAATATATATTTAAAAAAATTAGTCAAACCTTTATCCCAAATAGTTAACCCAATCATAGACACCCAAATAATTAAAACAATTAAATAAAATGTTTGTGCAATCATATTAATCCCCTTTTTCGTATAAATATATGGTTAAATTTTATACGTCTAACTGGACAATTACAAGAGAATACATAAAGTGATTCTATAATTAGTATTCAAGGGGAATTAAGTGCAATTAAGTGCAATTAAGTGCAATACGACCAATGAGTCTTGTAATCGTTGCCAAATTTTATCTGTTCGCCGAGTGTGATAGTTTATTGATAAAGATATTTCTAGGGTAGTAATAAAAGTATTTAGGTTTAGTATTTGAAACTGAATAATGATACCTTTTTAAACCAGTGATACCAAATCTTGCCATCAAATGAGACATCAAGTACAATAAAAACAATATAATAAATGGAAGCTGGAAGATTAATGAAAATTGGAATTGATCGAATTAATTTTTTTACATCGAATCAGTACGTTGATATGTCAGAATTAGCTAATGTCAGAAATGTAGATCCTAATAAATATTTAATTGGAATTGGCCAATCAAAAATGGCTGTTATACCGCCGACACAGGACGTGGTGACGATGGGTGCAAATGCTGCAGATCTATTAATAGATAACGAAAATAGAGACAAAATTGACTTTGTTATTTTTGCAACAGAATCCGGTATTGATAATTCAAAGTCGGCAGGAGCCTACGTTTCAGGTCTTTTAGGCTTAAAACACGTGAGATCAATCGAAATTAAGCAAGCTTGCTATGGAGCAACGGCCGCTATTCAATTGGCAAAAGGACATGTGTCGCTTAATCCAAATAGTCAGGTTTTAGTCATTGGTGCTGATATTGCTAGATATGGTCTAAATACTGCGGGTGAACCTACACAAGGTGGCGGCGCTGTCGCAATGATTATTACGAAAAACCCAAAAATACTTTTATTAGATGCAGATAGTGGATTTGTAACGGAAAATGTTATGGATTTTTGGCGCCCATTAAATCACAGCGAAGCACTTGTAGACGGTAAAACTTCTCAGAACGTATATTTAGATTTTTTTAATCAAACATGGAATGAGTATAAAAATAAAACAGGATTAACTGTTGCTGATTTTAAGGCTATTTTATATCATTTGCCATATACAAAACTTGGTGTTAAAGGTTTAAGAGAAGTCCTTAATGAAGCGACAGATAGCAAAAAAATTGAATTAGAACGAGAATTTGAGGCAGCTAAAAAGTATAATAATCAGGTTGGAAATTTATATACTGGCTCACTATATTTAAGCTTTATATCTTTACTTGAAAATAGTAATGATTTAGAGGCCGGTGATAGAATAGGGATGTATAGCTATGGTTCAGGGGCAGTTGGAGAATTCTTTTCTGGTACATTAACAGATAATTTCAAGAGTCAATTACCGAAAATTAATTTAGAAGAACGTGTTCAAGTTTCTATTGAATTATACGAGAATATGTATCAAAATCATTTAAAAAATGATGGAGCAGATATTTATTTAGATTACAGTAATGATAAATCTAAATATATTTTAATAGGCAGCAAAAATATGCAAAGGCAATATTCTATTCAATAGAAAAAGCTACTAGATTAGTCTGACTAATTTAGTAGCTTTTTCTGCTTTGTTCATTAAAAATGACGATAGAGTCCAATGACTTTGCCTAAAATAGAGACAGAATCTAAAATAATTGGTTCCATTGAATCATTTTCGGGTTGGAGACGAAAATGATTTTCTTCTTTGAAAAATCTTTTACAGGTTGCCTCATCAAATTCATTCATTGCAATAACAATTTCACCATTTTCAGCAGTTGACTGTTTTCTGACAATAACTTGATCTTCATTTAATATCCCAATATTAATCATGCTTTCTCCGCGAATTGTTAACATGAATAAATCATCTGAGGAATTAAAGTCAGGTGGGAGGGGGAAATAATCAGTTACCTGTTCAACAGCCAAAATGGGTACACCAGCAGTAACGGTCCCGACCATTGGAATTAAATTTTCATGACTATTAACGCCAATCGCATCTAATCCAAGTGGTGTAAGTTCAATTGCCCTAGGTTTGGTGGGATCTTTAGTTAGTAATCCTTTTTTTTCAAGTCGAGCAATGTGTCCATGAACAGTGGAAGTAGATGATAGAGAAACAGCTTCGCCAATTTCTCTAACAGTTGGTGGATAACCCTTCGTGTCCACTCGTTCATGAATAAAGCGCAAGACTGCAAGTTGTTTGCTGTCAGATGCTTTTGTCATTTAGTACACCTCATCATCATTATTTATTATTTTAATAGTAGCATATGAAAGTAGTTGTTGCAAACAAACGTTCGGTTAATTTGAATAATTGTTTTTTATCATATTATCAGGTATGCTTATGAGTGAAATTTTAAGGAGTGATAATAAATGATCCCAGAAGATTTAGCACCAAGAATAAATGAATTAGCTGCAAAAAGTAAAACTGATGAAGGTTTAACAAAGGCTGAAGAAGCTGAAAGAAAAGAACTTCGTGAAACGTATCTTGCATTATTTAGAGAAAGTTTTAGAAGTCGAGTTGAAATGATGCAGGTTTATGATAAAACAGGTAAAGAAGTAACACCTGACAAAGTAAAAAAAGTTCAACGTGATAAAGGTTTACGAGATAACTAAGAAAATAGTTCCCAATTTGAATAGATTTACCTTTTCTTTTATGTGAAAATTGTGTAGAATTAGTGATTGAAGTGAATTGAAAGGGGTCTTGAATTATGTCAATGGGAATGACGATTTTAATCGCCGTTATTGCGTTAGCAGTTGGACTTGTCGGAGGATTTTTCGGTGCTCGTAAGTATATGGAAACATATTTACAAAAGAACCCACCAATCAATGAAGATATGTTAAGAATGATGATGGTCCAAATGGGCCAAAAACCTTCTGAAAAGAAATTACATCAGATGATGTCATCTATGAATGCACAAGCAAAAAATAGTTCGCAAAAAAAATAATTTAATATTTTATGAACAGGCAAGGATTTCCTTTGCTTGTTTTTTTTTATAAAAAGGAGGAGTTAGAATGACTATATTTAGAAAACTTGGATGGTTTTTTAAACAAGAAAAAAAATCGTATGGAATCGCAGTATTCTTTCTGATTTTAGTGGCAATCTTCCAAATTATTCCACCTAAAATTATTGGAAATATCGTTGATAGTATGAGTGAAAATGAACTAACAGTGAGTAAGTTAGCAATTTGGATTAGTATCTTAGTTTTTGTTGCATTAGGGCAATATCTGTTTAGATATATCTGGAGAACCAATATTTGGGGTAGCGCTGCTCGCCTTGAAAAAATTTTACGTACTCGATTATTTAAACATTTTATGCAAATGGATCAATCTTTTTTTCAGCAAAATAGAACAGGCGATTTGATGGCACATGCAACGAATGATTTAACAGCTATTCAGCAGGTTGCTGGTGCAGGTATACTAACTTTTGCTGATTCAATTATCACGGGTGGGACAACTATAATTGCAATGATATTTTTAATAGATTGGCGTTTAACAATCTTAGCAATTATTCCGTTACCTTTATTGGCGGTTATGGCTAGATATTTAGGAACTAAAATACACACTGCTTTCTCTACATCTCAAGCAGCGTTTTCAACGTTGAATAATAAAACGCAAGAGAGTGTCAGCGGAATTAAAGTGATTAAGACTCTTGGACAAGAACAAGAAGATATTGAAGATTTTGAAGGAAAAGTTGAAGAAACTATCAAGATTAATAGAAAAGTTAATTTATTGGATGCATTGTTTGATCCAATAACAAGTTTAATTATTGGATTGTCATATGTTTGCACTATCATTTTAGGTGGATACTATGTGGCTAACAACGTTATTTCAATTGGACAACTGATTTCATTTATAAGTTATATTGCGTTACTTGTTTGGCCGATGTTTGCTATTGGTCGATTATTTAATGTTATTGAACGTGGAAATGCTAGTTATGATCGTGTTCAAATATTATTAAATCAAAAAAGTGGCATTGTAGATAATGAAAAGGGGTTAGATAAATTACCGGTGGGATCTTTTAAATTTGATGTCCAGCATTTTAATTATCCAGATGATGATCGGGAAAGCTTGCATAATGTTAAATTTGAAATTGGTTCTGGTCAAACTCTTGGCATTGTTGGAAAAACGGGTGCTGGCAAATCAACGATTATGAAATTGATACTTCGTGAATTTGATGCATACAACGGAATGATTTCAGTTAATAATTCAAATATTAAAGAGTATGCCTTAGATACGTATCTGAAGTCAATTGGTTACGTTCCTCAGGAAAGCTTTTTATTTTCAACAACTATTTTAAATAATATACGTTTTGCTAATATGAATTTAACAAAAGAAAAGGTTGAAATGGCTGCATTTAATGCTGATTTGGATAGTGATATCACTGAATTACCACTAAAATATGAAACAGAGGTTGGAGAACAAGGAATATCCCTCTCTGGTGGCCAAAAGCAACGTTTAGCTATCGCTCGTGCCCTTGTAATTAATCCAGAGCTATTAATTTTGGATGATGCTCTTTCGGCAGTTGATGCCAGAACGGAATCTATTATTTTAACTAGATTAAAAGAGAAACGTCAAAATAAAACAACTATTATTTCTGCAAGCCGTATGAGTAGTGTAAAAGATGCAGATGAAATTATCGTAATTGATGGTGGAACAATTATTGAGCGAGGACAGCATGATACGTTAATGACATCAAAAGGTTGGTACTATCAAATGACAACTAAACAACAACTTGAAAGCAAGTTAGAGGGAGATGAAATTAATGAGTGAAAAGCCTAAATCTAGCTGGCAAAAAGAACTGAGCGGTAAAGAACAAAGAACAGTTATTAAAAGATTGTTGCCCTATACAAAAGATTTTAAAGCCGATTTTTTAATCGCAATTTTATTTGCGGCCATATTAAGTGGAATTAATATATTACTACCTCTTCTTTTACAGTATTATATGGATAACTATCTTCAATCGAAATCAACACCACTAAATATTATGTTTTTATTTGCGGGTCTTTACTTTATCGGTGTAATTTTAAAAGCAATTACTCAATTCATTCAAATGTATTTGTACTCAATGGGTGCAGAAAAAACATTAGAAAAAATACGTGTCATTCTTTTTAAAAAAATTCACACGTTAGGGATGCGTTACTTTGATAAGACACCGGCTGGAGCTGTTGTTTCTAGGGTTACTAATGATACGATGACATTAGCAGATTTTTGGACGCTATTTATGACATTAATCGTTGGTGTATTTTCACTTATCTCTGCTTTTGTAGCAATGTATATTGCCAAGCCACAGATTGCATTGGTAACGTTGATTTTTATACCAATTTTACTAATAACAACATGGTATTACCAACGGTTTAGTTCAAAGGTTTATCGACAAATGAGAGAATATTTGAGTCGATTAAATACTAAATTAAATGAATCTATCGTTGGAATAAATGTGATTCAACAATTTCGCCAAGAAAAACGGATTGAAGGCGAATTTGAGGACACTAATGAACTTTATTTGAAAAAAAGATTTGAAATGATTCGAACTAATTCATTGTTACTTTCACCAATTATTAGTTTATTTTATGCATTGGCTGTAGTAATGACACTTGGGTTATTTGGAATTAGCAGTTTAGATCATTTTGTTGAAGCAGGAATGGTATATGCATTTCTAACATATTTACAAAATTTCTTCAATCCCATGACAAACTTAATGGATTATTTGACAACTTTCCAAGATGGAATCGTTGCAGGTAGCCGAATCATTAGTGTTCTTGATGACCAAACAATAGAACCACAACAAACACCCGTGGCAGGAGCCACAATTACTGAAGGTAAAATTGAATTCAAAAATGTTACTTTTTCTTATGATGATGAGAATGCTGTTTTAAAGAATATATCATTTACGGTACAACCTGGTGAAACACTTGCTTTCGTTGGACACACGGGTAGTGGTAAAAGTTCAACCATCAATATTTTGATGAGATTTTATGATTTTGAAGAAGGGCAAATTTTAATTGATGGTTTAGATATTAAAAAATATTCGACAGAAGAGTTACGTAAAAAAATGGGGCTTGTATTACAAGATTCATTTTTATTTTATGGTAATGTTGCTTCAAATATTAGAATGTTTAATCAAGATATTACTGATGAACAAATTGAAAAAGCTGCTAAATTTGTTCATGCTGATCAATTTATTGATAAATTACCTCGGCAGTATCAAACGAAAGTTGTTGAACGAGGGGCAACATACTCCGCTGGTGAAAAGCAATTGATTTCATTTGCGAGAACGATTGTAACTAATCCCAAAATTTTAATATTGGATGAAGCTACAGCTAATATTGATACGGAGACGGAACAACTTATACAAGATGGGTTAAAACAAATGAGACAAAATAGAACGACGCTTGTTATCGCACACAGACTGTCAACTATTGTTGACGCTAACCAAATTCTAGTGTTGGATAAGGGTCAAATTGTTGAACGAGGAACACATGAAGAATTACTAAAATTAAATGGTAAATACGCTGACATGTATAGTTTACAAAATATATCAGATGATTAAGTTTAATTTTAAATAAAAATACTGGTAGAAAATCAATATGATTTCCTACCAGTATTTTTTTTGGAATTTAATTATTATTTTTACTTTTATGGGGATCAACATATTTAAAATTGGGATTAATTTCAGTATCTAATTTTTGAAATGCAGCCATTAATTGGGTGTCCATTTCTGTTTGGACCTCATCAGTCAATTTTGTTTTTTTGTCTAAATAGATTGGATCACCGAATGAAACGGTTACTCTTTTTCTACTGAAAAGTTGCTTTAAGGTTAATGGACCTTGATAGACTGCTGGAACTAGGGGTACCTGTGCCATTCGAGCAATTAAGAGTGAACCACCTTTTAATTCCTCGGAATGTCGGGTACCTGAGGGAAACATAATTAATGATAATTCGCCTTTTTTTAAAAATTTAACTGGCGTTTTAATTGTTGATGGACCTGGATTTTCTCGATCAACTGGAAAAGCATTGGCATGAATTAAGATATAGCGTAAAATTGGATTTACAAATAGTTCTTTTTTTGCCATAAATGAAAACTTTTTAGGACTACCAGCTAAGGCAAAGTAAAGGGGGTCAAACCAAGTTCGGTGTGGACCTACTAAAATATACGATCCTTCAGGTAGTTTTTCTTTATTAATATAGTGGGCATTCCCATTGATTAAGAATAAAAGTACTCGTACAATACCTCGTGCAAATGAATAAAACATGTGGCAACAATCCTTTCAAATTTTAAACTTTGTATGGTAAGTATGACTAATTAAATTAAAAGTTGCAAGTTTAAAAAAAATTATAGAAAATGGGTAATGAAAAATGGTTTCACTTAATAACAATGAACGTATTGACCAATTATACTCAAATCAAATTAAAATCATTCAGAGTTCAGATGTTTTTTCTTTTTCACTGGATGCTGTTTTATTAGCCCATTTTGCAGATGTTTCAAGAAAAGAATCAACTAAAATAGTTGATTTATGTGCGGGCAATGGTGCAGTCGGGTTATTTGTTAGTCAAAAAACAAAGGGTCAAATTTATCAGATTGAACTTCAAGAAAAATTAGCTGATATGGCAAATAGAAGTATTGAATTGAATCACTTGGAAAATCAAGTACAAGTTAAGCAAACAGATTTAATCAACACGTTTGATTATCTAGAAAAAGACTCAATTGATACCGTATTGTGTAATCCACCTTATTTTCCAAATACGCCACAATCTTCTCAGAATCCTAACAAGTATTTAGCAATTGCACGACATGAAATTACAACTAATTTAGATAGTATTCTAGAAATTACTAGCGGTTTATTGAAAATGAAGGGGAAAACTTTTTTCGTACACCGTCCTGATCGATTGCCTGAAATTCTAAGTAAAATGGTTAATCATCGGTTGGCGCCTAAAAAAATCCAATTTGTTCATCCAAAAGAGGGAAAAGAGGCTAACATGGTCCTAATTGAAGCAATTAAGGATGGCAATGCAGCAGGAATTAGGATTATGCCTCCTATTGTTGTTTATGGTAACGATGATGAGTACACACAAATGGTTCAGGAGATTGTTTATGGAAGATGAAAAAAAATATTATTTCTATGTATTACTGTGCGCTGATAATACACTATACGGCGGATTTACAACGGATCCCGAAAAAAGACTTGCAACGCATAATGCAGGGAAAGGTGCAAAGTACACAAAATTAGCTAGTAGACGGCCTTTGAAAATGATTTTGCAGGAATCATTTGAAACGAAATCTGAAGCATTAAAGAAAGAATATGCTTTCAAACACCAATCAAGAGATAAAAAAATTGCTTATTTAAAAAAGCAATCAGTTGAAATCTGAAATAATGTATAAAAAGATTTCAAATGATATAATGAAAGTATAAATTTTAAAATAAAGAGGTATAACATTATGAAAATCATTGCGTATGGTATCCGAGAAGATGAATTATTGTATGTCCAAGAATGGGAAAAAGATAATCAAATTAAAATAAAAACTGTTAATGAATTATTAGACGAAAAAACAGTTCAATTAGCAGAAAATTATGACGCTATCGTTGCCTACCAACAAAAGGACTATACACCTGAATTAATTAAAAAAATTCATGATTTAAATATTAATTATTTATCGATTCGTAATACTGGTGTGGATAACGTTGATGGGGATGCAGTTAATAAGTATGGATTGATTGTGACGAATGTGCCATCTTATTCTCCAAGTGCTGTTGCGGAGCTATCTGTAGCTAAATTGTTGGAGTTATTTAGAAAAACACCACAATTTAATCGTAAAATGAAGAATAACGATTTCACTTGGGAACCCGATATCTCTAAAGAAATCCGCACACAAACAGTTGGTGTGATTGGTACAGGAAGAATTGGGCAAACAGCCATTAAAATTTTTAAAGCATTTGGTGCAAAAATTATTGGATATGATATTTATCAAAATCCTGCTTTGAAAGAAGAAGGAATCTATGTTGATACATTAGATGAGCTATATGCAAAATCAACAGTTATCACAATTCATAGCCCTGCTACTGAAGATAATTATCATTTATTAGATGACGAAGCATTTAGTAAAATGCAAAATGGTGTGCATATTTTGAATATGGCCAGAGGAACATTGATTGACACCGATGCACTGATAAGAGCGCTAGATTCAGGGAAAGTAGCCGGTGCCGCATTAGATACACTTGAAAATGAGACTGATTATTTCAATAAAGAATTAACAGAATCACAAGTAAATGGTACTTTTAAAAACTTATTGCAACGTGAGAATGTGTTAATTACCCCACACACAGCGTTCTATACAGAGCCTGCTGTCAGGAATATGGTTATAGATGCTTTGAATGCAAGTAAAGACTTAATAGAAACAGGACATTCTGATAAAGAAGTTAAATTTAAATAAAATTAGTCAGAAAATGGAGGATTTTGTATTATGAAACTAATTGCGTTCGGTATGAGAAAAGATGAAGTTGGATTTGGTAATCAATGGTCTGATGACAATCAAGTTGATGTTGAAATTACTCAAGATTTATTAACGAATGAAACGATACAGCAAGCGGATGGATTTGATGGTATTATTGCATTGCAAACAATCCCTTATAACGAAACATTATTTTCTAAAATGAAAGAGATGAATATTAAGATTCTTTCTGTTAGAAATGTCGGGGTTGATAATATTGATTTAGTTGCAGCTAAAAAATACGGTGTGACGGTGACAAATGTCCCAGCGTATTCACCTAACGCGATTGCTGAATTTTCTGTGACACAATTGATGCAACTCTTAAGAAGAACACCAGAATTTAATTTAAAAATTAAAAATCAAGACTATCGTTGGGCTCCAAATATTTCACGCGAGTTGAGAAGCTTAACCGTGGGTGTTATTGGAACTGGACGTATTGGCCGGGTTGCAATGGACATTTACAAAGGATTCGGTGCAAAAGTTATTGCATACGATGTCTATCCAAATGCTGAATTAAAAAAGAGTGGTATTTATGTTGATACATTAGATGAGTTGTTCGAACAAGCAGACGTTATTACATTACATACGCCAGCTACAAAAGAGAATGAACACATGCTTAATCGAGATTCATTTGAAAAAATGAAACACGGAGTTCTGATTGTAAATACAGCCCGTGGAACGTTAATTAATACTGAAGATTTAATTGACGCATTAAAATCAGGACAAGTTGGTGGAGCAGCTTTAGATACGTATGAATTCGAAAATCCAATATTTAATCATGATTTAACGGACTCATCTATTGAAGATCCATTATTTAATGAACTTTTAGATATGGTAAATGTTATTTTAACACCTCATATTGCATTCTATACTGAAACTGCAGTTAAAAATATGGTTGAAATTGCTTTGAATAGTGCTTATCAATTTTTAACAACAGGCGTTGTGGAAACAGAAGTTAAATAATTAAAAATAAGACTTGTGTTCTAATTTTAGATTTTGTATACTTAAAGACGATGTTAAAACATCAATTCACACCTTGTGGGATGTGACTGAGGGTGCTCGGGAGAGTCTTAGCACAGTTGAACACTTGGGAGGAAAATAAAACTTTTACTCGGAGGCACTACATTATGGCTGTTATTAGTATGAAACAATTGCTCGAAGCCGGTGTTCATTTTGGACATCAAACACGTCGCTGGAACCCAAAGATGAAACCATACATCTTTACTGAAAGAAATGGTATTTATATCATTGATTTACAAAAAACAGTTAAATTAGTTGATGCTGCTTATGCATCAATGAAAAAAGCTGCTGAAGATGATGGTGTTGTTCTTTTTGTTGGTACAAAGAAACAAGCACAAGATGCTATTGAAGAAGAAGCAACTCGTGCTGGACAATACTTTGTTAACCATCGTTGGTTAGGTGGAACTTTAACTAACTGGAACACAATTCAAAAACGTATCAAACGTCTTAAAGAAATCAAAAAAATGTCAGAAGATGGCACATTTGATCTTCTTCCTAAAAAAGAAGTTTCTTTATTAATTAAACGTAGAGATCGTCTTGAAAAATTCTTGGGTGGTATTGAAGATATGCCTCGCATCCCTGATGTATTATTCATTGTTGATCCTCGTAAAGAACGTATCGCTGTTAAGGAAGCTCAAAAATTGAATATTCCTATCATCGCTATGGTTGATACAAATAGTGATCCAGATGAAATTGATGTAAAAATCCCTTCAAATGATGATGCAATTCGTGCTGTACGTTTGATTACTGCAAAAATGGCTGATGCTATTATTGAAACTAATCAAGGTAAAGAAGAAGTGAATGAAGCTTCTTTCAAAAAGGCTGACGAAAAAGTAGATTCAATCGAAGATATCGTTGAAGCTGTTGAAGGCGGAAATGATAAAAAAACTGCTGAATAGTAAATAAATTAGGCTGTCTCAAAATTAGGTACTGTAATGGCCCTTTCTTTTGAGGCAGTTTTTTTAGATATAAAATCAATTAAATTATTTAAACAAGGAGGCCATTCAAATGGCAAAAATTTCTGCTTCTCAAGTTAAAGAATTACGTGATACAACTGGTGTCGGTATGATGGACGCAAAAAAAGCACTCGTTGAAGTTGACGGTGATATGCAAAAAGCAATCGATTTCCTCCGCGAAAAAGGTATGGCAAAGGCTGCTAAAAAAAGTGACCGTGTTGCTGCTGAAGGTCTATCTGATGTTCAATTCTCTGGTAACTTTGCAGCTATTGTTGAAGTTAACGCAGAAACTGATTTCGTTGCTCAAAACGAACAATTCAAAACACTTGTTAAATTGATTGCTACTAAAATTGCTGAAGCACATCCTAAAGATGTTGAAGAAGCACTTACAATTAAAACAGACCGTGGCACAATTAATGATGATTTAATTGAAGCAACACAAGTAATTGGTGAAAAAATTTCATTACGTCGTTTTGAATTAGTAGAAAAAACTGATAATGAAAGTTTTGGATCATACTCACATATGGGTGGCTCAATTTCAACACTTGTTGTCGTTACAGATGCTGATGAATCAACTGCTAAAGATGTTGCTATGCATGTTGCTGCAATTAATCCTAAGTATGTATCTCGTGAACAAGTACCTGCTGATGAATTGGCACATGAAAAAGAAGTACTTTCTAAAGAAGCTGCTAATGAAGGCAAACCAGCAAATATCATTGAAAAAATGGTTGAGGGTCGTTTAAATAAATATCTAGCTGATATTAGCTTAGATGATCAAGATTTTGTTAAAGATCCTGACATGACAGTTGCTAAGTATGTTGCTTCTAAGGGTGGAAAAGTTAAATTATTTATCCGTTATGAAGTTGGAGAAGGTCTTGAAAAGAAAGAAAATAATTTTGTAGACGAAGTTATGGGCCAAATTAAATAATTTTCTACAATCCAAAAGTTTGTGCTTTAAGCACAAACTTTTTTTAATAAATTTATTTTGATATAAATTGAATTATTAATTATACCTAAAATATGGTAAAATAATTGTAAATAGATTGTAGGAGGAACATTGGATGTCAGATGTTAAGTATCGACGCGTTATGTTGAAGTTAAGCGGTGAAGCATTAGCCGGAGAACAAGGATTTGGTATTAATCCACCTGTAATTAGAAAAGTTGCTGAAGAATTAAAAGAAATTCAAGAAATGGGTGTTGAAGTCGCTATCGTTGTTGGTGGTGGTAATATGTGGCGTGGTGAAGCTGGAGCCGCAATGGGTATGGAACGTGCGCAGGCAGATTATATAGGGATGCTAGGAACAGTTATGAATGCACTAGCATTGCAAGATAATCTTGAGTCTGTAGGTGTCCCAACTCGAGTTCAAACAGCTATTGAAATGCGCCAAATTGCAGAACCCTATATTCGCCGTAAAGCTGTTCGTCATCTTGAAAAAGGTCGCGTTGTTATTTTTGCTGCGGGTACGGGTTCACCATATTTCTCAACAGATACAACTTCAGCGTTAAGAGCTGCAGAAATTAATGCTGATGTTATATTGATGGCAAAAAATGGCGTAGATGGTGTCTATTCTGCTGATCCTCAAAAGGATGACTCAGCAACAAAATATGAAGAATTAACACATTTAGATATAATTAATAAAAACTTACAAGTTATGGATACAACTGCAAGTACATTATCGATGGATAATGATATTCCGTTAGTCGTATTTAATTTGAACGAACCAGGAAATATAAAAAAAGTTGTTCTCGGTGAAACCATCGGAACAACCGTTAGGGGAAAATAAATGAAAATAACAGAACCTATATTAGTTGATGCTCAAGATAAAATGTCAAAAGCAGAGGTTTCACTTCAAAAAAATCTTGGTAATATTCGGGCTGGTCGAGCTAATGCTAGTTTATTGAATAATGTGACAGTAGATTATTATGGTGCACCAACGCCACTTAATCAAGTTGCACAAATTTCAGTACCAGAAGCTCGCGTACTTTTAATTACGCCATTTGATAAAAGTGCTTTGAAGGATATTGAACATGGTTTATTAGTTGCTGATTTAGGAATTAGCCCTTCGAATGATGGATCAGCAATTCGATTAGTTATTCCTCAATTAACAGAAGAACGTCGTAAGGAATTAGCTAAAGACGTTAAAGCTGAAGCAGAAAATGCTAAAGTTATTATTCGTAATATCAGACGTGATGCAGTTGATGCCTTGAAAAAATCAGAAAAAAATGGTGATTTAACCGAAGATGATTTACGAGATTTAGAAAAACAAGCTCAAGATGTGACGAATGCATCAATTAAAAATATTGATAATATTCAAGCAGATAAAGAAAAAGAAATTTTAGCAGTTTAAATAAATAGCTTTATTTTAAGACAGGCGTCGTTTTGTGCCTGTTTTTTTGCTACAATAGAACATGTAACTATTCTTGGAGGTACAATATGGCTTTTAATTTTAAAAAAAATAAAACAAATGAATTAATCCAATTGGATATGGAAAGAATTCCTAAACATGTTGCTGTTATAATGGATGGTAATGGACGTTGGGCAAAAAAAAGGCATTTACCTAGAATTGCGGGACATAAAACCGGTATGGATACTGTAAAAACAGTAACTATGGCTGCAAGTGATTTAGGGATTAAAGTTTTAACACTTTACGCATTTTCTACTGAAAATTGGAAACGGCCCGAAACAGAAGTTAATTACCTGATGAGTTTACCGGGTACTTTTTTTGATAAGTTTGTACCAGAATTAATTGAAAAGAATGTAAAAGTTAATGTTATGGGCTACATTGATCAGCTTCCAAATGAAACAAAATTAGCTGTTCAAAATGCAGTGGAAGATACTAAAGATAATACAGGGATGGTTCTTAATTTTGCATTAAATTATGGTGGGCGAGCAGAGATTGTGACGGCTATCAAAAATATTGCAACTGATACCTCTAATGGTAAACTAAGCGTTGAAGAGATAACAGATAAAACAATTGACCAGTATTTAATGACTAGTAATTTAGCACCTTATAATGATCCGGAATTACTAATCAGAACTAGTGGTGAAGAAAGAATATCTAATTTCTTATTATGGCAAATTGCTTATAGTGAATTAGTGTTTACTGATACATTATGGCCTGATTTTTCTGAAGATGCATTAAAAGATGCAATACTAAATTATCAAAAAAGAGACCGCCGTTTCGGTGGTATAAAAGAATAGGAGAATTTTTATGAGACAGCGCGTAATTACGGCAATTGTGGCTCTCTGTATTTTCATACCATTGGTTATTATTGGTGGACTACCATTGCAGATATTTGCTTTAATTTTAGGATGCATTGGTATTTCGGAAGTATTTGTAATGAAGAAAAAATTATTGATATCACCAGAGGCTACTTTTGGTATCTTAATGACAATAACTGTGATTGCACCAGATAAGTGGTTTAAATTTTTACCAGCTCACATTTCTTCTGTAAATGTATTTTATTTTCTTGTTGCACTTCTATTAATGTATATGGTTACTTCAAAAAATCGTTTTTCATTTGATGATGCTGGTGTTTTTGTCTTAAGTTCTTTATATGTCGGGATGGGATTTCATTATTTTATTGCGGCAAGAGGCAACGATTTTAACGGATTAATGACATTAGCATATATTTTAATTGTTATCTGGACAACAGATACAGGTGCTTACATGTTTGGACGTAAGTTTGGTAAAAATAAATTAGCACCACATATTAGTCCAAATAAAACATGGGAAGGTTCAATTGGTGGAACATTAATGGCTACACTGTTAGGAAGTATCTTTATTTACTTCTTCCCACAAAATCATTCTTTTCCTATAATGATTTTGATTACGTTAATCCTTTCGGTATTTGGACAATGCGGTGATTTAGTTGAGTCCGCGTTTAAACGTTTCTATGGTGTAAAAGATTCTGGACGTATTCTACCTGGACATGGTGGTATTTTAGATCGATTTGATAGTTTAATATTTGTATGGCCAATTATGCATTTATTTGGGTTAATGTAAT
This sequence comes from Dellaglioa sp. CoH-55-MRSF-9, assembly GCF_056782155.1. The sequence goes on from NZ_JBXAYG010000002.1 coordinate 24,748, forward strand.
AAATTAAAGGGGGAGGATTCACATGATTAAAACGATTATTACATTTATTATCGTTTTTGGAATTTTAGTTGTGATTCATGAATTTGGTCATTACTATTTTGCAAAACGTGCTGGAATTTTAGTTCGTGAATTTTCAATTGGTATGGGGCCAAAAATACTTTCATTCCATAGAGGTAGTACAACGTACACTTTAAGAATATTACCTCTTGGTGGATATGTTAGAATGGCGGGAATCGCTGATGATGAAGATGAAGATTTAAAACCTGGTATGCCTATGAGTTTAATACTGGATAGTAATAATAAGGTTACAAAGATTAATACGAGTAAAAAAACAACGCTGTATAATGGTATCCCAATCGAATACCTAGATAGTGATTTGCAAAAAGAACTCTGGATTACAGGATATGAAAATGGTAATGAAGAGATAGTAAAAAAATATAATGTTGATCATGATGCGTTAATAATTGAAAAAGATGGCACAGAAATTCAAATCGCTCCTGAAGATGTTCAATTTCAATCAGCTACGCTTTGGAATCGAATTTTAACGAATTTTGCTGGACCGATGAATAACTTTTTATTAGCTATTGTTGCATTTATACTACTTGCTTTTATGCAAGGTGGCGTTGCAACCAATTTGAATCAAATTGGTACAATTCAAGAGAATTCTGCGGCTCAAAGGGCGGGGTTAAAAGCAAATGATAAAATTGTAGCTGTATCTGATAAAAAGACAACAAACTGGACTGAATTAACGACAGCGATTAGCAGTCGTCCTGATAAAAAAACTGACTTAAAAGTAATAAGGAACGGTAAAACAGAATCAATCGTTATTACACCTGAATCAAGTAAAACAGACTCAACAAAGATCGGTAAAATTGGTATTACAGTTAAAATGGATCACTCATTTATCAATAAAATTACTTATGGGTTTACGCAATCATGGAGTGTCGTGGCTAGTATTGTGGCTGTATTAGTAGGGATGTTTACTAAAGGTGTCAGCTTAAATGATTTTGGTGGTCCGGTTGCAATTTATGCAGTGACTTCAAATGCAGCAAGTTATGGGTTGGCGAGTGTTGTGTCATTGCTTGCATTCTTATCAATTAACTTAGGAATTGTGAATTTATTACCAATTCCAGCTTTAGATGGTGGAAAATTAGTACTAAATATTATCGAAGGAATTCGTGGCAAACCAATTTCACCTGAAAAAGAAGGTGTTATTACATTAGTTGGATTTGCATTTTTAATGATATTGATGATATTAGTCACATGGAATGATATTCAGCGTTATTTCTTTTAAATGAAAAAGGAGAATAAAATAGTATGAAACAATCACAATTATTAATACCAACAATGAAGGAAGTTCCAAGCGATGCTGAGGTTATCAGTCATCAAATGATGTTACGAGCTGGATATATTCGACAAGTTTCAGCCGGAATGTACAGTTATTTACCATTAGCTTTCTCCGTTATTAGAAAAATTGAAACAATTATTCGCGAAGAAATGGAAGCAATTGGAGCGGTTGAAATGCTTGTACCTGCCGTTATTCCTGCTGAATTATGGGAAGAAACAGGTCGTTATGAAACCTATGGTGATACACTTTTTAAATTAAAAGATCGACATGATAGAAAATTTATTTTAGGACCAACTCATGAAGAAACATTTACTTCTTTAATTCGTGATGAAATCAAATCATATAAAAAATTACCACTGACAATGTTCCAAATACAACAAAAATATCGTGATGAAAATAGACCTCGTTTTGGTATATTAAGAGGCCGTGAATTTTTAATGAAAGATGCTTATTCATTCCATGCGGATGAAGAAAGTTTAAATGATACTTATCAAAAAATGAATCGTGCATATCAAAATATTTTTGAACGCTGTGGTCTTAATTTTAGAAGTATTATTGGTGATGCAGGTGCAATGGGCGGTAATGATTCAAAAGAATTTATGGCAATTTCTGATATTGGTGAAGATACAATCGTTTATTCTGATAAGAGCGATTATGCAGCTAATTTAGAAATGGCAAAAAGTTTGAAAACATATAAGAATTCACATGAAGCGATTAAAGATATTGAAAAAATTGAAACACCAAATATTAAAACAATTGATGAGTTGGCTAAATTTATTGATACAGCAAGTGAAAATTTAATAAAATCATTATTATTTATGGCTGATGAAAAACCAGTGATGGTTTTAATGCGCGGAAATGATATTTTGAATGAAATTAAATTAAAAAACACATTAGGCGCTGATTTTTTACGTATGGCAACTGATTCAGATGTTACTGAAGTGTTGGGTGCAGAGTTTGGTTCACTTGGACCTGTTGGTGTTACAGAAGACGTAACAATTGTTGCCGACGAAGGAATTAAGGGAATGATAAATGCGGTCGTTGGTGCAAATACGACTGGTTCTCATTTATTTAACGCAAATATTGATCGTGATTACCGAGTAGATAAATTTGTAGATTTACGTTTGGCTCAAGAAGGTGAAACTTCACCTGAAGGGGAAGGCGAATTGAAATTTACTAAGGGGATTGAAATTGGTCATATCTTCAAAATTGGAACACGATATTCTGAGGCATTGGGCGCTAATATCTTAGATGATAATGGCCGCGAAAAACCTGTGATATTAGGTTGTTATGGAATCGGCGTTAGTCGTTTACTTGCAGCCATTGCAGAGCAACAAGCTGATGAAAATGGTTTAGTATGGCCTAGAAGTATTGCACCATACGATGTTCATGTAATTCCAATTAATGCTAAAAATGATGAACAAATGGCTCTAGCTAATGAAATTGACAAAAAAATGACTGAAAATGGTTACAAAGTATTGCTTGATGATCGTAAAGAACGTGCAGGTGTTAAATTTGCTGATTCAGATTTAATTGGATTACCTGTTCGAATTACAGTTGGTAAGAAAGCTGCTGATGGTATCGTTGAAGTGAAGTTACGTAGAAATGGTGAAACGATTGAAGTAACGAAAGACGAATTAGAGAGCTCTATCTCAATTTTATTAAAAGAAGAAAATCAAAACTAGTTAAAGAAGATTGAGTTCAAAAGAAAATTTTGACTCAGTCTCTTTTTCATTTTTAGAAAAGGAGTCAATCATTTGTCGCTTAATAATAAAGAATTATTCAATAAACTATTAGAACAAATTAATTTTCAATCAAGTGACCAACAAGATAGTGAAATATTGGATTTAATTGAAATTTCAACCGTAACTGTTCATGAAAAGTCAAAACTATGGGAATTCAAGCTAGTTGCCCCTAAAATTTTGCCATTTTCATTATTTAGTGACTTAGAAAATAAAATTGCAATTACATTTAAAGATATTGCAAAAACAAAAATAACTGTTCAAGTTGAGCAACCAGAATTAACAAACCAACTTTTAGGCGATTATTGGACATGGGCAGTTAAAAATAGTGAAGCTAATTCTTCGCTAGTACAAGAACTTTTTCATGGGAACGTCCCTTATCTTGATGATAGACGAGTGATGTTAATGGCTGAAAATGAAATTGTAAAAACGTTCTTAACAGGTCAAGCATTAGGACCAATTGAAACTGCGTATCAAATGGTCGGATTTCCACAGATAAATATTAATACATTATTAGATGAATCAAAATCACAAGAAAAAATAGAAGAAATTAGACAGCGAAAAGAATCTCAAGATGCCATAATGATGCAGAAGGCAACAGAAACTATTCAGAAACAAAATGAAAAGAAAAAGACTGATTCTCAAACTGTAATTAATGGACCTGTTCAAATGGGTAAAAAGATTAGTACAAAAGAGCCTGCAAAACGGATGGTTGAAATCATTGAAGAGGAACGCTCGGTTATTATTGAGGGATATATTTTCTCTAAGGAAATCCGGACGCTTAAGTCTGAAAGACAATTAATGATCATTAAAATGACGGATTATAGTTCATCCATGACCGTAAAAAAATTCTCTCGTAATGAAGAAGACGAAGCGATGTTTGCTGCTATTCAAGAAAAAGAATGGGTCAGAGTTCGTGGTGCAGTACAAGAAGATAATTTTATGCGAGATCTAGTGGTGAATGCTTACGATATTAATCAAGTCGACCACCCAAGCCGTCAAGAAACAGCTCCAGATGATGAACGACGTGTTGAATTACATTTACACTCAAATATGAGTCAAATGGATGCCACAAATTCAATTACGGATTATGTACAGCAAGCCAGTAAATGGGGACAAAAAGCAATTGCGATTACGGATCATTCTACCTTACAAAGTTTTCCTGAGGCTCATTCTGCTGGAAAGAAAAATAATATTAAAATTTTGTACGGTGTTGAGGCTAACGTTGTTGATGATGGTATTCCAATTGCTTTTAATGATAAGGATGTAAATCTAGAAGAAGCCACTTATGTTACTTTTGATACGGAAACAACGGGTTTATCTGCTCGATTTGATAAAGTTATTGAATTAGCTGCTGTTAAAATGACAAAGGGAAATGTCATTGAAGAATTTGATGAATTTATTGATCCAGGACATCATTTATCTGAAACAACAACTAATTTAACCTCAATTACGGATGAAATGGTTCATGGATCAAAATCTGAAGAAGAAGTTTTTAAATTATTTAGAGAATTTTCAGAAGGTAGTATTCTAGTTGCCCATAATGCTAGTTTTGATATTGGCTTTATGAATACTGGATATGAACGTCATGGCATGGAACCTATGCAAAATCCAATCATTGATACGTTAACGTTAGCAAGATTTTTACATCCCGAATTAAAAGGGTTTAGATTAAATACACTTTCCAAAAAATTCAATGTTAACTTGGAACATCATCATCGCGCTATTTATGATGCTGAGACAACTGGTCTTTTGTGTAATATCTTTATTAAAGATGCTAAGGAACGATTTGAAATAACGTCACATGTTCAATTGAATGATCATATGGGTGAGCATGATGCTTACAAACAAGCACGTCCATTCCATGTTACGTTACTTGCGACAACTCAAGCCGGACTTAAAAATATGTTTAAATTAGTTTCAACTTCGATGATAGATTATTTTTATCGGATGCCCCGCATCCCTCGAAGTGAGTTAAATAAATATCGTGAAGGTATTATCGTTGGTTCAGCGTGTGACTCAGGTGAAGTATTTACAGCAATGATGCAAAAAGGGATGGAAGAGGCTAAAGAAAAGGCTAAGTTTTATGATTACTTAGAAATTCAGCCTAAAGCATTATATGAACCTCTAATCCATCAAGAATTAATTAAGGATAATCAAAATTTAGAGGAAATTTTACAAAATATGGTTGATTTAGGACACGAAATGGATAAGCCGGTTGTTGCGACTGGAGATGTTCATTATATGAACCCTGAAGATAGTATTTATCGTAAAATTCTTGTTAATTCAATGGGTGGTGCTAATCCGTTAAATCGTTCTATTTTACCTGATGCACATTTTAGAACAACGAATGAAATGTTGGAAGGATTCCAATTTTTAGGTGCGGATGTTGCTAAAGAAATCGTTGTTACAAATACGAATTTAATCGCTAATATGATTGATGATGACATTTCTCCAGTTAAAGATCGATTATATGCACCGAAAATTGATGGCTCTGAAGAAGAAATTAAACAATTAACCTATAATCGCGCTCATGAACTTTATGGAGAAGAGTTACCTGAAACTGTGGTTAAACGTCTTGATAAAGAATTGACAAGTATCATTGATAATGAATTTTCAGTTATTTATTTAATTTCACAAAAATTAGTTCATAAATCTAACAAAGATGGTTATTTAGTAGGGTCCCGTGGATCTGTTGGGTCAAGTCTTGTTGCAACAATGACTGGAATAACAGAAATTAATCCATTACCACCTCATTATCGATGCCCTAAATGTAAATATACACATTTTTATGAAAAAGGTGAATATGGGTCTGGATTTGATTTACCAGACCAAGACTGTCCCAAATGTGGTACACCATTAGATAAAGATGGACATGATATTCCATTTGAAACTTTTCTTGGATTTTATGGTGATAAAGTTCCTGATATTGATTTGAATTTTTCGGGTGATTATCAAGCAATTGCGCATAATTATACGAAAGTTTTATTTGGGGAAGATTATGTTTTCCGTGCAGGAACAATTGGTACTGTTGCAGATAAAACGGCTTATGGTTATGTTAAGGGTTATGAACGTGATACTGGAGCAACGTTTAGAAATGCGGAGATAGATCGACTTGCTAAGGGGTCAACTGGCGTTAAACGGACGACCGGTCAACATCCTGGTGGTATCTTAGTTGTCCCTAACTATATGGATGTTTATGATTTTTCACCTATCCAGTATCCAGCAGATGACTCAACTTCCGAATGGAAAACAACCCATTTTGATTTCCATTCTATCCACGATAATATCTTGAAATTAGATATTTTGGGTCATGATGATCCAACCATGATTAGAATGTTACAAGATTTATCAGGAGTTGACCCAAAAACAATCCCTACGGATGATAAGGGCGTTATGCAAATATTCCAAGGGCCTGAAGTACTTGGTGTTACTAGCGACGAAATTTTCTCAAAAACAGGTACATTAGGTATTCCGGAATTCGGAACGAGATTTGTTCGAGGGATGCTAGAAGAAACAAAACCTAAAACATTTGCTGAACTATTAAAAATTTCTGGTCTATCACATGGTACAGATGTGTGGTTGGGAAACGCTGAAGAACTTATTTCTAATGGAACAATCACGATGCCGGAAGTTATTGGCTGTCGTGATGATATCATGATGGGGCTTATTCATATGGGTATGGAAGCTGGTAGCGCTTTTAATATTATGGAAGGTGTTCGAAAAGGAAAAGGTATCTCAGATGATTATCAAACTGAGATGAAAGCAGCAAAAATTCCAGATTGGTATATCGGAGCATGTTTAAAAATCAAGTATATGTTCCCTAAGGCACATGCTGCTGCGTATATTTTGATGGCCTTACGAATTGCATACTATAAAGTTTATTTTCCAATGTTATATTACTGTGCTTATTTCAGTGTTAGAGCAGATGATTTTGATTTAGTCGCAATGTCGCATGGTAAAGAAGCAGTGAAAAAAGCAATGAAAGATATTAATGATAAAGGGATGGATGCATCAACAAAAGAGAAAAATTTGTTGACGGTCCTTGAATTAAGCAATGAAATGCTTGAACGTGGCTTCCAATTTGGGATGATTGATTTGGATAAATCAGATGATTCAAATTGGATAATTGATGGTGATAAGTTAATTGCACCATTTAGAGCTGTACCAGGTCTTGGTAATAACGTTGCTAAGCAAATTATTGCTGCTCGTGAGGAACGCCCATTTTTATCTAAAGAAGATTTAGCTAAACGTGGTAAAGTTTCTAAGTCATTAATTGAGTATATGACTGAAAATAATGTTTTAAAAGCATTACCAGATGAAAATCAACTATCTATTTTTGATGATGTCTTTTTCTAAAAAGTGAGAACATAGCAGTTTGTTGATGTTTTCAGAAAATTATGCTATATTAAAGAAAGTATTTTGATATCTTGTTTGAGTGAGCAGCGATGCTCACTCTTTTTATTGGGAAAATGTAAGGAGGGTAACGTGTGAGTACTGTTATAGAGACTGTCACAGAGCTAGTTCAACCAATTGTTGATGAACAGAATATTGAATTGGTGGACATTGAATTTGTTAAAGAAGGCCCAAGTTGGTTTTTAAGAGTTTACATTGATAAACCTGAAGGCATTAAAATTGAAGAGTGTGTTGCTGTTAGTGATATTTTAAGTGAAAAATTAGATGAGATTAATCCTGATCCAATTCCACAAGCTTATTTTTTAGAGGTTTCATCACCTGGTGCTGAAAGACCTTTGAAAAAGGAAAAAGATTATGAAAGAGCTTTGAATGAATACGTTAATATTTCACTATATGAACCTATTAATAACGCTAAAATTTTTCAAGGTACCTTAACGGAATTAACAGCTGATGAATTAACAGTTGTTTATATGGACAAAACGCGTAAGAGAACGATCGTTATTCCTCGTCAAAAAATAGCTAAGGCGCGCTTAGCTATCAAATTTTAAGTAGCTTTTTATAAAGGAGTAAATTAAAGATGAGTAAAGAACTATTAAGTGCACTTACAGTGTTAGAAGAAGAAAAAGGTATTAAAAAAGAAGTTATTATTGATGCCATTGAAGCAGCATTAGTTTCTGCATACAAGCGTCATTACAATCAAGCACAAAATGTTGAAGTAGAGTTTGATTCAAAAAAAGGTAATATTACAGTTTATGCGGTTAAAGAAGTAGTCGAAGAAGTCTTTGATTCACGTCTTGAAGTTAGTTTGCAAGATGCTTTAGAGATTAATAAAGCATATGAAGTTGGCGATTCAATTCGATTTGAAGTTACACCTAAGGATTTTGGACGAATTGCTGCACAAACTGCTAAACAAGTTATCATGCAACGTGTTCGTGAAGCTGAACGTAGTATTGTTTATGATCAATATATTCAATATGAAAATGAAATCGTTAGCGGTGAAGTAGAACGTCATGATAATCGTTATATTTATGTTAATTTAGGTAAAGTGGAAGCTGTTTTAGCTAAGATTGATCAAATTCCTGGTGAAAGTTTTAATCCACATGATCGAATTAAAGTTTATATCACAAAAGTTGAGAATGCTGCTAAAGGCCCTCAAGTTTTTGTTAGTCGTTCACATCCTGACTTGCTAAAACGATTATTTGAACAAGAAGTTCCTGAAATATATGACGGAACAGTTGAAATTGTATCAATTGCTCGTGAAGCAGGTGACCGTGCTAAGGTAGCTGTTCGTTCGAATAATCCAGATATCGATGCTGTTGGTACTTGTGTTGGTCCTAAAGGACAACGTGTACAAACTATTGTTAATGAATTAAAAGGCGAAAATATGGATATTGTTGAATGGAATGAAGATCCTGCAAAATACATTGCTAATGCTTTGAATCCTGCAGAAGTTGTCAATGTTGTCTTTAATCCAGAAAATGATCATGCTTGTACTGTAGTTGTGCCAGATCACCAATTGTCATTAGCAATTGGTAAAAAAGGTCAAAATGCACGATTAGCTGCAAAATTAACAACGTTTAAAATTGATATTAAATCTGAATCTGATATGGTTAACAGTAGTGAAGAAAAAGAAGTTTCTGAAACAAACAAATAAGCCGATTAAAACTGATCGGTAATTGATTTGGAGGCAAATTAAAGTGATTAATCGTAAAATTCCAATGCGTAAAGATATCGTTACGGGTGAAATGAAACCTAAAAAAGAACTTGTTCGTGTTGTTAAGAATAAAGAAAATGAAGTATCTTTAGATCCAACAGGTAAGAAACCAGGGCGTGGCGCATATATTTTTCTTGATGTAGATGTGGCGAAGCAGGCTCAAAAAGAAAGAACATTCAATAAAGCATTCGGTATTAAGATTGACGAATCATTTTATGAAGAACTTGTCGAATATGTTGACCATCAGGTAGCTAGACGAGAATTATTTAAAGATGAAAAATAGTCAAAAATTCTTACAAATGCTAGGCTTGACCAGACGCGCAGGTATGTTGGTGACTGGTGAAGGACTAGTATTGAATGCTGTCAGGAAGAATAAAGCTAAATTGGTTATTCTTTCTGAAGATTGTGGACAAGCGACTTTAAAAAAAGTAACAGATAAGTGCAACAGCTATAATGTTAAATTATATGTTGGATTTTCAAAAGCCAGTTTAAGTGAGGCCGTTGGACAACAGCGCACAGTGTATGCTATTACCGATAAAGGTTTTAGCAGAAGGATGTGTGACTTAATGGATATATAGAAGGAGCATGCAAATATGGGAAAAAAAAGAATTTATGAATTAGCTAAAGAGCTAGAATTAAATACTAAAGATATTATTGATTTTGCAACGACAAAAGGTTTTGATGTTAAAAATCATATGTCAACTATTGGTGATAATGAAGAACGTCAGATTCGCGATAAATTTAAAAAGGGCGCTGCTAAAGTAGTTGCTGCAAAGAAAATGGTTGAAAAAACTGTATCTAATGCAACACCGAAAAAACCAGTAGCAAAACCTGTTGCAAAGAAACCAGCACAACCTGCTAAAACAACGAATAGTAAACCTGTTGCTCAAAAATCATCGCAGGTAGCTTCAAAACCAGTAGCAAGAACAACTAACGCTGCACCAAAGACAACAAATGAAAAGCCAGCAAATCGTCCTCAAAATAGTACACAATCAAGTGCTAGAACTGCTAATAATGGTAATGCTAATCAGCAAGGACGTTCGAGATTTAATAATAATAACCGTTATGGGAATAATCCTTATAACAAACGTAACAGAAATAAGAAAAACCGTCGTTCAACGACACCAAAACCACCTGTATCACCCAGAAAAGATAAACCATTACCAGAAATCTTATATTACAATGCTGCAACTAATGTTGCTGAAATTGCTAAAAAGATTCATCGTGAACCAGCAGAAATTATTAAAAAATTATTTATGTTAGGCGTAATGGTTAACCAAAATCAAACACTCGATACAGATACAATTGAAATTTTAGCAGCAGAATATGGTATTAAATCAGAAGCTAAAATCGATGTAGATGTTGCTGATATTGATAAAATGTTTGATGCAGAAATTAAAAATGAAGATAATCTTGTTTCAAGACCACCAGTTGTTACAATCATGGGACATGTTGATCATGGTAAGACAACCTTACTTGATAAATTACGTCATACACATGTTACTGATGGTGAAGCTGGTGGTATTACACAACATATTGGTGCTTACCAAGTAAAACATGATAATAAAACAATTACATTCTTAGATACACCTGGACATGCTGCATTTACAAATATGCGTGCTCGTGGTGCCGATATTACTGATATCACTGTTTTAGTTGTTGCTGCTGATGATGGGGTTATGCCTCAAACAATTGAAGCAATTAATCATTCTAAAGCAGCCAATGTACCTATTATTGTTGCTGTTAATAAAATGGATAAGCCCGGTGCTAATCCTGCTCATGTTACAGAACAATTGGCTGAATATGAATTAATTCCTGAAAGTTGGGGTGGTGATACTATTTTCGTTGAAATTTCAGCGAAAACAGGCACAAACCTTGATGAATTATTAGAAATGATTTTACTTGAAGCCGAAGTTCTTGAATTACAAGCAAATCCAAAACAAAAGGGTATTGGATCTGTTATTGAAGCTCGTCTTGATAAAGGCCGTGGAACAGTTGCTTCATTACTTGTTCAACAAGGTACGTTAAAAGTTGGTGATCCAATTGTTGTTGGTAATAGTTTCGGACGTGTCCGTACTATGACAAATGATAAAGGCCGTCAAGTTAATAAAGCTAAACCTGCTACACCAGTAGAAATTACTGGTTTGAATGATGTTCCAGGTGCTGGCGATCGTTTCGTTGTCTTTGATGATGAAAAAACTGCTCGTGCAGCTGGTGAAGAACGTGCTAAACGTGCTTTAACAAAAGAACGTGGAAATGTTACGCATGTAACACTTGATAACTTGTTTGATTCACTTAAAGAAGGCGAATTAAAAGAAGTTGCTGTTATTATTAAAGCAGATGTTCAAGGTTCAGTTGAAGCTCTTGCAGGAAGTTTGAAGAAGATTGATGTTGAAGGTGTTCGAGTTAATATCATTCATCAAGCAGCTGGTGCAATTACTGAAAGTGATGTTACTTTGGCAGAAGCAAGTAATGCTATCATTATAGGATTTAATGTTCGTCCAACACCTCAAGCTAAACTTCAAGCACAATCTGACGAAGTTGATATTCGCTTACATCGTGTTATTTATAACGCAATTGAAGAAATTGAAACGGCTATGAAGGGAATGCTTGAACCAGTCTTTGAAGAAAAAATAACTGGACAAGTTGAAATTCGTGAAACATATAAAGTTACAAAAGTTGGAACAATTGGTGGTGCTTACGTCACTGAAGGTTACATCGAAAGAGATAGCGGCGTTCGTTTAATTCGTGATGGTATTGTTATTTATGAAGGTAAATTAGCAAGCTTGAAACGCTTTAAAGATGACGCTAAAATTGTTAAACAAGGTTTCGAATGTGGTGTCATGATTGAAAAATACAATGACATTAGAGAAGGCGACCAAATTGAAGCCTACGTTATGGAAGAAGTTCCAGTTAAATAATTCATAACAACTATAGGAGGATATAAAATGACACAACATTACCGTGTAGGTCGTTTATCACAAGAAATTCAAAAAGAAGTTAATGATATTCTTTTAAAACGAGTGAGAGATCCTCGAGTTGAAGGTGTCACAATTACGGGAGTTAATGTAACTGGTGATTTACAACAGGCGACAATTTACTATAGTATATTGTCAAATATGGCATCAGATGCACAAAAAACACAACGTGGTTTGGAAAAAGCTTCTGGATTAATTCGTGGTGAACTTGGATCAAGATTATCAATTTATAAAACACCAGAATTGGTTTTTGTAAGAGATGAGTCAGTTCAATATGGTGATAAAATTGATCAATTACTTAAAAAGATAGATTCTGAATATTAAAATAAAAATCCTGATACCGTTTGTTGCTCTATTTAAACTGTTGTTGATGGATAACTTTATGAAGGTCCTAATCCTTAGTGATTAGGCCTTTTTTTCTCCTCATCAATGGAGATATTATCTTATAATATAATCATATCTTTTATTTTTAATAGTAATCAAGTAAAATTAGTTGTAAGTATTGGTATCTCATATCTTTGATTATATGGTGTAGTTGAATACTAATTCATTTGAAGAATTATGAATTTTTCTTATACCACTATTCAACAATCATTAGATAGTGTGGTAATTTCCTTTAAAAAATTAATTTAATTTTCAAAATATATATTAGAAAGAGGTACTAATTTGAATTCAGAGCAATATAAAGAATTATTAACTTCACAGTCAAAAGAAGTATTAATTCGATTACTAACAAAATATACTGAGAATAAATACGAAATAAAGAATGATATATTAGCTGATTTGGGATTTTTGGATGAAGAAGAAGAAATAGAAGATGCAAAGGAACGAATTCGAGAAATTATTTATGAAAATAGGAAACAAGGGTATGTTTCGTGGAGAGGATACGACAATATTAGTGAAGTAGTCGATAATCTGCTCTCTATTTGTGACGTGAGATTTAGTCAAAATTATTTAAAAGCACCTATGTTAATATTATTAGATTTATTAGAACAATTAGTAAAGGTCAGTGAGTATACAGAATTAGGGTTTATGATTGAGCAAGAGAGTATACTTTCTAAAATACGGATTTATGTAGAAAAACTGTCTGTTAAAGATGGGGCAGATGAAAAGAAAAAATTAATTGTTACGAATGTTATTCGATATGCTAAAAAAAATTTTTGGAATGAATGGGCGGTGAGTGATTTTGATTTACTCAGTCTCATTCTTCCTTTGCTAAATACAAAAAATACGGATAAAGTATTGAAAATTGCCGATAAAATTAGTACAAGATTTGATGAATATACACAACAAGATAGGAAAAGTAAATATTTATTATTTAAAATTAAATTGTTCTTCCAAGTAAATAAAATTAAAGAAGCAGAAGAAATTATTAATAATAATTTAGATATTGATGATGTTAGAATGTTTAAAGTTGAGTTAGCTGTTTCAAGAAAAGACTATGAAGTTGCAGAAAAATTAGTACTAAAAAAATTAATTACAGATAATGATAAAAATATTCAATATTTACAACCTTGGTATACTCGACTAGATACTATCTATGAGGAGACAAATCAAGTTCAAAAAAGAATTGAGTATTTAAAACAGGCATTATATAAAGGCAATGATTCCGATTATAAAAAATTAAAAAAGCTTTTAGTTGATAATGGATTTTGGAAAGCTGAATACCCTGATATTCTGAAAAACATTTCTAAAACACTTGATAATTGGCAACTTGCACAGATATTAGCAGATGAAAACGAAGCTACCATTTTGCTACAATTAATTAAAAAAAATCTGAATTTATTTATGAATTATGGAAAATATATTTACCCACTATATCCCAAAGAAGCTAACATGATGTTTGAAAGCATAGTTAAAGATTTAATAGTTAAAGCTAAAAATAGAAAAGACTATCAAAATATTGGCGATTATATTTTACGGTATAATAACTTTGGAGATGAGGAAGTAGCAATATCTCTTTGTGAGGGTTTGAAAAAGAAATATAAAAATCGGCCTGCACTACAAAAAGAAATGGATAACGTTATGGAAAGAATAAAAAATTATGATGTTTATGGGAAGTTTTGTGAATAATAACGTAGCTAAAACTGTTGGTAAATAGGTATTTAGGAATGATGATAGATAGTTATCTCTTAAATAGAAATTTCAATATTTATAAAAATTAGAATCGATATCCCTTGTTTTACTGATTATGATATACTGTTAAAAGTATATTAACGGAGGTAAGACAATGGACGGAATTATTCCACTATTCAAAGAACGTGGTATGACCAGTCATGATTGTGTTTTTAAGTGTCGTGGCATTTTTCAAACCAAAAAAGTTGGTCATTCAGGTACTCTTGATCCAAATGTTGATGGTGTTCTACCGATTTGTATTGGTAAAGCGACAAAAACAGTAAACTATTTGATGAATTCTGGCAAAGTATATGCGGGTGAAATAACACTTGGTTTCTCTACAGAAACTGAAGATTTAGATGGCGAAATAATCGAAGAAAAAGAGATTATAGATCCTTTCACATCGGAAGAAATTGATGATGTTATGAACCAGATGACAGGTACAATGATTCAAATTCCACCAATGTTCTCAGCTGTTAAAGTAAACGGACGTCGCTTATATGATTACGCTCGTAAAGGTGAAACAGTGGAACGTCCAGAAAGACAAATAACGGTGACTTCATTTATTCAAACGAAAGCTACAGAATATGATTTAGAAAATAAAAGACAAAAAATTTATTTTGAAGTTGCATGTGGAAAAGGGACCTATGTTAGGACGCTAGCTGTTGATCTCGGTAAAAAATTAGGTGTACCTGCAGTTATGTCCGACCTGACTAGACTGGAAAGCGGCGGTTTTAGAATTGATAAGGCGTTTACCCTGGACCAATTAAATGAGGCTAAAGTCAATGGGACGTTAGAATCGTTGTTATATCCAATTGATACAGCGCTAACATCATTTAAAAGGTATGAATTAACAACTGAACAGTGGCTTATTGTCCAAAATGGTGGATTTTTAGCAGTTGATTCGTTTAATAATGAGCCAACAGTTTCTCTAGTTTATGAAAATAAAATTAGATGTTTATACAGATTGAATAGTGAAAAAAATCGTTATCAGTCTGAGACAATGTTTGATTTAGGATAAAGGAAGATATTGGAACATGAAAGTTATTTATTTAACTGAACCGTATAACCCTAACGAAATTAGTAATGATTCTATTTCACTTGCTATGGGTTTTTTTGACGGTGTTCATTTAGGACATCAAAAAGTAATACAAGAAGCTAAGCAAAAAGCTAACGAAAAAAATATTAAACTTGCAGTAATGACATTTGATAAGCATCCGTCAGTACAATTTCAAAAAGCACCCGAACAAAGTGTAAAATATTTAACGTCTATGGAAAAAAAAATATTATTAATGAAGCAATTAGGCGTTGATATTTTTTATATTTTAACGCTAAATAATAGTTTAGCAAAAATGGAACCACAAGATTTTGTCGATAAATATATGGTTGCATTGCATGTAAAGGTAGTAGTTGCAGGATTTGATTATACGTATGGTAAAAAAGATATCGCAAATATGGATACACTACCTTTATATGCTAATCAAAAATTTGAAATTATTACTGTGCCTGAATTAGCGACGAATCATCAAAAGATAAGTTCATCTCGAATTAGAATGGAAATTGATAACGGACATATTAGCGATGTTAATAAGTTATTGGGCTATAAATATGAAACACTTGGTAAAGTTGTTCACGGTGAAGCTAGAGGTAGAGAACTTGGCTTTCCAACATTAAATTTAGAATTCAATGAACACATTCGAATTCCGGGACCCGGAATATATGTGACTAGCGTTCAGGTTGGTGATGTCTGGTATCGTGGGATGGCATCTATTGGCTACAACGTAACGTTTGGAAAAAATCGTGAATTAACGGTCGAAATAAATTTATTTGATTTCAACGAGATGATTTATGGCCAAATTGTTACGGTTCAATGGTTAGCATATTTGAGAAGTGAAGTTAAATTTGAAGGTATTCCTGGATTAATTACGCAATTAAATAAAGATAAAAAAAATACTAATACTTATTTTGACCAACACATATAAGTATTGGTTTAATGGCTGACTAAATAGGATATATTTAGTCAGCCATTTTCTTTAAAAAAGTGAGTGCATTCCTTGACAATAATCTCAACATTTAGTATATTAATAGTTGTCTTAGCACTCCATTGTGTTAAGTGCTAAAAAGAGGTGATTGATCATGCTAACAGAAAGACAAATGTTAGTGTTAGAAGCAATTGTCAGAGTATATACAGAGGTTGGTCAACCTGTTGGTTCTAAATCGGTCGTTGATTTTTTACCAATGCATGTAAGTTCAGCAACTATCAGAAATGAAATGGTGACATTGGAAAATAATGGGTTAATTAAAAAAACACATTCTTCTTCTGGTAGAATTCCTTCATTTTTAGGTTATCGATATTATGTTGATCACATTGTTAAACCCGGCGTTGTTCCAGCAGCGGAATTAGCGAATATTCAAAATTCTCTTGGTGTTCATTTTCAAAAGATTGATGAAATATTTGCAGAATCAACTAAGATTCTTTCGGACTTAACAAATTATACAGCGATTTCTTTACGACCTGAAACAATGGAAAGTCGTCTCGAAGGTTTTCGATTAGTACCATTAGGAAATCATCGAATTATGGCTATTCTTGTGATGAGTAGTGGCGTTGTTGAGAATCAGACATTCAGTATTCCTAAATCGATTAACGGATCAGATTTAGAAGCCGTAACAAGGTTGTTGAATGACCAATTAATTGGGTTGTCATTAGCTGAAATTTCTAAGAAGTTAAGAACAAGTATCCCAGTTATGTTGGTTAATTATATGCGTAGGCCAGCTGGTATTTTAGATATTTTTGGTAATATTTTAAAGCAGGCAGCACGTGAACAAGTTTTTGTTGGCGGTAAATCTAATATATTAGATTTTGCTACCGATAGTAACGTGGATGAATTAAAATCATTATATGATTTAGTAGACACATCAAATAACA
Source organism: Dellaglioa sp. CoH-55-MRSF-9 (assembly GCF_056782155.1). The sequence goes on from NZ_JBXAYG010000002.1 coordinate 41,987, forward strand.
AGAATATTGGTGAATTAATTGGAATTCAAGGTAAACCTATTCAAATTAAAATTGGTGAGGAATTAACGAACCAATTACTTGATAACTATAGTCTTATATCAGCTAGTTATGATGTTAGTGACCATGGTCAAGGGGTTATCGCATTATTGGGTCCTACAAATATGCCATATTCAAAAATGATTGGTTTATTAGATGCATTTAGTGATGAGCTTGCTAAAAAATTGTTAGATTATTATCAACAATTTGATAAATAAGAAAAGGGGTGTTGTGTGTGGTTAAAGATGCCAAAGAAGATTTAGTTGAAGAAGATGTTACACAAGAGCAACATCAGTCTAGTGAAGCAACTAATCAAAATGAGAAAAAAAGTTCTGTTACTGATAAAGTAAAAGAAAAATTTAGTAAAAAGCCTTCTGATGCAGATAAATTAGTTGAGTTACAAGCTAGTTTAGACACAATGGAAGATAAATATTTACGAGCAGAAGCCGAAATGGCAAATATGAATACACGCTTTAAGAAAGAACAAGAACAACTCTTAAAGTATAGCGGGCAATCATTAGCTAAAGATGTTCTACCAGTTATCGATAATTTGGAACGAGCATTGGCAATTGAGGTTGACACTGAGAGTGGCGAACAACTTAAAAAAGGTATTGAATTAGTTTATAAAGATGCACAAAAAGCATTAACTAATAATGACGTTATAGAAATTGCAACTGATGACGTTACTTTTGATCCAAATGTTCACCAAGCAGTTCAAACAGTTCCAGCTTCTGATGATCAAAAAGCAGATACAATTGTTCAAGTCCTTCAAAAAGGATATAAATTAAAAGATAGAGTGTTACGTCCAGCAATGGTCGTTGTCGCTCAATAATAATATAAGAAGAGGTAGATAAATTATGGCAAAAATTATAGGAATTGATTTAGGAACAACTAACTCAGCTGTTGCTGTGTTAGAAGGTAAAGAAGCAAAAATTATTACAAACCCAGAAGGAAATCGTACAACACCATCTGTTGTTTCATTTAAAGATGGCGAAACTCAAGTTGGTGAAGTTGCTAAACGCCAAGCAATCACAAACCCTGATACTGTTGCATCAATTAAACGTCACATGGGAGAAGAAGGCTACAAAGTAGATATTCAAGGAAAATCATACACACCACAAGAAGTTTCTGCTATGATTTTACAATACATCAAAGAATATTCTGAAGCTTACTTAGGCGAATCAGTAACACAAGCTGTTATTACAGTTCCTGCTTACTTTAACGATTCACAACGTCAAGCTACAAAAGATGCTGGTAAAATTGCCGGTTTAGAAGTTGAACGTATTGTTAACGAACCTACTGCTGCTGCTTTAGCATATGGTCTTGAAAATACTGAAAAAGATGAAAAAATCCTTGTATTCGATTTAGGTGGTGGTACATTTGATGTTTCTATCCTTGAATTAGGTGATGGTGTCTTTGAAGTACTATCAACAAACGGTGATACTAAACTTGGTGGAGATGATTTTGATCAAAAAATCATGGACTGGTTAGTTGAGACCTTCAAAAAAGAAAATGGTATTGACTTATCAAAAGATAAAATGGCAATGCAACGTCTTAAAGATGCTGCTGAAAAAGCTAAAAAAGATGTATCTGGTGTTACTAGTGCACAAATTAGCTTACCATTTATTACAGCCGGTGCTGCTGGACCTTTACATTTAGAAGCAACATTATCACGTGCAAAATTTGATAATCTTACACAAGACTTAGTTGAACGTACACGTATTCCAGTTCAAAATGCTTTAAAAGATGCTGGATTAACAAATGCTGATATTGATCAAGTTATCTTGGTTGGTGGTTCAACACGTATTCCTGCTGTTCAAGCATTAGTTGAAAAAGAAACAGATCACAAACCTAACCAATCAGTTAACCCTGATGAAGCTGTTGCACTTGGTGCTGCAATTCAAGGTGGTGTCATTACTGGTGATGTTAAGGATGTTGTTTTACTTGATGTAACACCACTTTCATTGGGTATTGAAACAATGGGTAGCGTCTTTACTAAGTTAATTGATCGTAATACAACGATCCCAACAAGCAAGTCACAAACGTTCTCAACAGCTGCAGATAACCAACCTGCCGTTGATATCCATGTCTTACAAGGTGAACGTCCAATGGCTACTGATAATAAAACATTAGGCCGTTTCCAATTAAATGATATTCCTGCTGCACCTCGTGGAATCCCTCAAATTGAAGTTAAATTTGATATTGATAAAAATGGTATTGTTAACGTTTCTGCTAAAGATTTAGGCACAAACAAAGAACAAAAAATTACAATCAAGAGTTCAGGTGGTCTTGCAGAAGACGAAATCGAACGCATGGTTAATGAAGCTAAAGAAAACGAAGAAGCAGATAAGGCACGTAAAGAAGAAGTTGATTTGAAGAATGAAGTTGATCAATTATTATTCTCAGTTGATAAAACTTTGGAAGAATTAAAAGGTAAAGTAACTGAAGAAGAAATTAAATCTGCTGAAGATGCTCGTGATGCTTTGAAGAAAGCTCAAGAAGATAACAATGTTGAAGATATGAAAGTTAAGAAAGATGAATTGAATAAAATTGTTCAAGACTTAACTGTTAAATTGTATCAACAAGCACAAGAAGCTCAAGGTGAAGCTGGTGCTGAAGGCACGGCTAAAGACCCTAAAGATGAAACTGTCGATGGTGACTTCGAAGAAGTTAACCCTGAAGATAAGAAGTAATCTTTACTAAATTTTGAGTGTGATAGAAAGTCAAAGGCCTTTGGGACTTTGGCTTTTTATTTCATGTTAGACATGTTATCCTATTTAGAGCAATAAAAACCAAAAAGGTTATTCGGAGGTACGGAATGGCAGAGAACAAAGATCCATATAATGTACTTGGTGTGACTAAAGATTCGTCACCTGAAGAAATAAAAAAAGCGTATCGTAAGTTATCTAAACAATATCATCCGGATATTAATAAGGATGCTGGTGCCGAAGATAAATTTAAAGAAATCACTGAAGCATATGAAACAGTTGGTGATCCACAAAAGAAAGCTGAATACGATCAATATGGTTCAGCTGGGTCTCAAGGTGGTGCTTACCGAGGATTTGGTGGTCAAGGACAACAAGGTGGATTTGGCGGCGGTGGATTTGAAGATATTTTCAGTTCATTTTTCGGCGGTGGTGGTGCTTCCCAAGATCCAACCGCTCCACGAGCAGGTCGTGATTTGCAATACGAGATGACATTGACATTTAATGAAGGTGTTTTTGGTAAAGAATCAACAATTAAATACAATCGTAAAAGTCTATGTGCTACTTGTTCTGGTTCTGGAGCAAAACCTGGAACTTCTCCAATTACATGTCATAAATGTGGTGGTCGAGGTACTATCCAAGTTGAGCGTCGTACGCCACTTGGAAACATGATGACTGAACAAGAATGTGATATTTGTCATGGTACAGGTAAAGAGATTAAAGAAAAATGTGATACATGTCATGGATCAGGCCATATTGATGAAAGACATGAAGTTAAAGTAACTGTTCCTGCTGGTGTTGAAGATGGTCAACAGATGCGTCTTCAAGGACAAGGTGAATCTGGTGAAAATAGTGGACCTTATGGAGATTTATACATTATCTTTAGAGTTCAGGCTAGTGGCACATTTGACCGTGAAGGTCCTGATATTTACATTGATGTTCCAATTAGCTTTGTCCAAGCTGCATTGGGCGACGAAGTAACGGTTCCAACCGTTCATGGAGATGTAAAAATGAAGATTCCCGCTGGAACACAGACTGGAACGACTTTCAGATTACGTGATAAGGGTGCGCCTAAATTACATGGTAAGGGTAATGGTGATCAAGAAGTGACGGTTAATATTGAAACACCTCGTAATCTTAAAAAAGAACAAAAAGATGCTTTGAAAGAATTTGCTACAGCTAGCGGTAAAAACGTTGTTGGCGAAGGTAATTTATTTGATAAGTTAAAAGATCAATTTAAAAATAAGAAATAAAGTTAAAAATAGAATCGTCTTCTAAGATGATTCTATTTTTTTGTATGCGAACTGTAATTGTGTTTAGTAGCGTTGATTGTTATAATCAGAAGAGATAGAAACAAGAAAGTAGGACGCTATTAATGGATTTTGAAGAAATGCAAGATAGACAAAAACATATTCGAAACTTTTCGATTGTAGCACATATTGATCATGGAAAATCCACACTTGCGGATCGTATCCTCGAGATGACTGATACAGTTACTAAACGTGAGATGCAAAATCAATTACTCGATTCGATGGATCTTGAACGAGAACGTGGAATTACAATTAAATTAAATGCGGTTGAATTACATTATCTTGCTAAAGATGGTGAAACATATATCTTTCATTTAATTGATACACCAGGACATGTTGATTTCACTTATGAAGTTTCAAGGAGTTTGGCGGCTTGTGAAGGTGCTGTACTTGTTGTAGACGCTGCTCAAGGTGTTGAGGCACAGACACTCGCAAACGTTTATTTAGCGATTGATGATGATTTGGAGATTTTACCAGTTATTAATAAAATTGACTTACCATCTGCTAATGTTGAAATGGTAAAAAAAGAAATTGAAGATGTTATCGGATTAGATGCCTCTGATGCCGTTCTGGCAAGTGCTAAAAATGGTATTGGTATTGAAGAGATGCTGGAACAGATTGTAACGAAAATTCCTGCACCAAATGGTGATTTAAAAAAACCATTGAAAGCTTTAATTTTTGATTCAATCTATGATAGTTACCGTGGCGTTGTTTTGAGTATTCGGGTGGTTGACGGTGTTGTAAAACCTGGCGACACAATTGAATTAATGAATAGTAAGAAAAAATATGAAGTGACTGAAGTTGGGGTTATGTCACCCAAAGCAGTTAATCGTGATTTTTTAATGGCCGGAGATGTTGGGTATGTTACAGCGGCAATTAAAGATATTCGAGATACACGAGTTGGTGATACAGTAACTTCAGCTGACAATCCAGCAACTGAAGCACTAGATGGTTACCGTGCAATTAATCCTATGGTTTATTGTGGGTTATATCCCGTAGATAATTCAAAATATAATGAATTACGTGAGGCACTTGAAAGATTACAATTAAATGATGCTGCTTTACAATTTGAACCAGAAACGTCACAAGCACTAGGATTTGGGTTCCGTTGTGGATTTTTAGGGTTATTACACATGGATGTTGTCCAAGAGCGGTTAGAACGTGAATCTGGGTTAGATTTGATTACAACGGCACCATCTGTAATTTATCATGTTGATTTAACTGATGGTGAGAAAATAATTGTTTCTAACCCTTCTGAAATGCCAGAACCATCATCAATTAAGCAAATTAACGAACCTTATGTGAAAGCAAGTATTATGGTACCTAATGAATATGTTGGAGCAGTCATGGAACTTTGTCAAAAAAAACGTGGTGTTTTTGAGACGATGGATTACTTAGATGAATTCCGTGTAAATATTATTTATCATATGCCTTTATCAGAAATTATCTTTGATTTCTTTGATAAATTAAAATCTAATACACGTGGATATGCATCCCTGGATTATGAAGAAGAGGGTTACCGTCCAAGTGATTTAATTAAAGTTGATATCTTGTTGAATGGTGAAGCAGTTGATGCATTGAGTTTTATTGTTCATCGTGATTTTTCTTTTGAACGTGGAAAAGGTATCGTCAATAAATTAAGATCATTAATTCCGCGCCAAATGTTTGAAATTCCAGTTCAAGCTGCTGCTGGACAAAAAATTATTGCAAGAACAAATATTAAAGCATACCGTAAGGATGTTACAGCTAAATTGTATGGTGGAGATCGAACACGCCGTATGAAACTTTTGGAAAAACAAAAAGCTGGTAAGAAACGAATGAAACAAGTTGGTAATGTTGAGATTCCACAAGAAGCATTTATGGCAGTCTTGAAAATTGATGAAGATGAAGAATCTAAGAAAAAATAAGTAAAAACGACAACCGGAAAAGTCTGGTTGTCGTTTTTTTTATGATAAGTATGCTTCATTATTTTGCATGTAAACCATCTCATCGTATGAAATTTGTTCTCTTAACAGATTTGCCGTTGCAGGGGTGATTAATTTTTGTTCTAATTGAAGTTGAACAAAATTATATTCTAATTGAAAGGCATTTATAAAAATATTATTTTGTAAGATAAGTTCAGTCTCATTTGAAAACATTCTTCTGTGTCTAACTGATAAAAATTGTCTAACCAGAGTAACGGCCATTGAATTGTCAACAGTGGTAATAGAGGTTAAATAAGTAATTGCTGCCTGATAACTAGATTCCTCCATTAAAATAAAGTCATCTTTTGTATTATTATAATATTTTTTGAAAGTATTTTTTTGATTTTCAGTAACCTGAGATAGCGCTTTTTCGCCTTTCTTAATAGCAAAATGTTTAAATAAATGAAGTGAATAGAATTTCAAGTGTATTATGAGATGTTTAAGTGAAAATCCACGGGTTGATTGATAAGTTGTAGCAAGATACTTTTCGTACCAAGAACCAGTTTTTTCAGAAACCTGACCACTCGATAATAATTCATGCAAAATATTTTCTTCAATTTCTTGTGTTTTTTCTAATAGGTCATAAAAATCACTCTTTTTAGGCCGTTTTAAAAAATTTTGTTGGTTATATAGCGTTTCAATTACTGTTTGTCTTTCTGGACTAGGAATATTTGTGACATTAAGTTGTTCAACAGTGTAAATAACCATCTTAGAACGAATTTCACCAATATTTTCTAAAATAGTAATCTCATTCTTTTTGGTAATTAAGTGCGGTAGTAGGAAAGTAGGAACTAACATGCTAATTAATATAACTAATGCAGCTATAAAAATGATTTCATTTCTCATAGGGAATTCAATTCCTGAAACAGTTACTAATGGTAATGAGTATGCCATGGATAGTGTAATTGTTCCGTGAATTCCACTTAGGGCAAATGTAAAATCGTCTTTTGTTGATAAATTTTTTAATAGGAAGTGGGACCATAGAAAACGCATTAGTGTCATAATAAAGTAAATACCAATACTAATAACAAGTAAAATTAGTGAATTAAATCCTGAGCTTTTTAATAAATCCGAGGTAACAGTAGGCAATGTTAAACCTAGAACTACAAAAACAAACCCATTTAAAGCATCTGTAAGTACTTTCCAAATACTACTTGATATAAATTGTAATTTAGTTGAAGATAACCGTAAACGATCTTTTTGAACACCATGAATTAAACCGGCAGCAACGACTGCTAAAATACCTGAACAACCTAATTCTTCAGATATAAAATAAATTAAAAAAGGAGTTATTATTTCAATTGGAATCATAATTGCTGTATCTTCGATGTGCCAATTTAGTAACGTTAACCTTATTTTAACGAATACTAATCCTAAAAATGCACCAATTAAGAGTCCACCAAAAAATGATGTGCTAAAAGCACTTAGACCTTCGTTCATAGAAAAAGTACCTGAAGAGAAAGCAGTTAATGCTAAACTAAGACCAACAATACCAGATGCATCATTAAACAAGGATTCATTTTCCAATATATTCATCATTGACTCAGGAATCGGTAAATTTTTTGTCACTGAAGATACTGCTACTGTATCTGTGGGTGTGACAATCGCTGCTAACGCAAATGCTAAGGCAAGTGATAAATCAGGTAAGACTGAGTGAACTAAAAACCCAGTGACAATTATTGTTGCACCAACTAAAATGATGGCTAATGAAAGCGTCGTTAAAATATTTCTAGCTAATGCTCTTCTAGATGTATTTTGGGCTTCATTGAAAATAATAGGTGCAACGATTATCATAAAAAATAATTCTGGGTTAAGTTCGAAATGTTGGAAATTTGGTAATAAAGAAAGCGCTAATCCTATACCAATTTGATAAAAAGCTTGTGGAACTTTTGGAAACTTAACAGCAATCACATTTGCGATAACCACGCCACCAAGTAATAATAAGATAGCAGATAGTGAATCCATAATATTGCCTCCAATAATTTCAATTTAGAATGGTGTCTATTTTAACACATGTCTAAATTTAACAACATAATAAAAGGCTAAGTTATCTAAAATAACTTAGCCTTTTATTAATTTATACGAATAAGTTAATAAGCATAACACCACCGAGCCCTGAAACAGAGACGACTGTTTCAAGAACGGTCCACGTTGCGAGTGTTTCTTTAACGGTTAGATCAAAATATTCTTTAATCATCCAGAAACCAGCATCGTTTACGTGAGATGCAATTAAACTACCTGAACCAATGGCGATAACCATTAATGCAGGATCAACGCCTGACCCAGCTATTAAACCACTGACTAGACCGGCAGCTGTTAATGCAGCAACTGTTGCAGAACCAAGAGAAATTCTAAGAAGTGCAGCAATTAACCAGCCTAACAATAATGGTGATAACGATGAGGATTCAAACATTCTTGAGATAACATCTGCGACACCACCATCAACAAGAACTTGCTTAAATGCACCTCCACCACCAATGATTAAGAGTAGCATTGCAATTTGTTTAATGGCAACTTCAAGAGAAGCCATAATATCTTTGACTGGGATCTTTCGGGCAATACCCATTGAATAGATAGCGAACAGAAGGGAGAGCAGCATGGCAACGCCAGGAGACCCAACGAACATGAAAAAGGAATCTATAGAGTTAGGGTTCTTTGGTGTTATCCCTTTATTAATAATCATGTCGTAAACTGTTGAAATAGCCATAATTACAACGGGAAATAAAGATGTCAAAGTACTCATTGCAAAACTAGGTGTATCTTCAAGTTTAAATTCTTTTTGTGTTCCTAATGCGCTTAAATTTCCTTTTTGCTTAAATGCCGAAGGAATATATTTTTTTGCAATCATAGCGAAAAGTGGACCGGCAATCAATGTTACCGGAATAGCTAATAGTAATCCGTAAATAAGAACCATCCCTACATTAGCATTTAGTGCTGATGCAATTGCAGTTGGGGCGGGGTGAGGTGGTAAAAAGCCATGAGTAACTGAAAGTGCAGCTGCCATGGGAATCCCAAGATATAAAACTGAAATTCCTAATTCCGTAGCAATCGCAAAAACGATTGGGATCAATAAAACAATACCAACTTCGAAAAATAATGCAATACCAATAATGAATGATGCAAGTACGACTGCTAATTGAATCCATTTTCGACCAAATCGGTTAATTAAAGTAGTCGCAATCCGATAAGCACCACCTGAATCAGCAACCAGTTTACCTAGCATAGCACCAAAACCGAAGACTAAGGATAAATGACCTAATTGACTACCAATACCATTTTCGATAGAAGTCGTGATTTTATCTAAAGGCATCCCTAATCCAATGGCAACAACAAATGATGTGATAATTAATGAAACAAATGTATTTAATTTAAATTTAATGATTAATAAAAGTAAAAAGAGAATCCCAATAAAAACAATTAAAAGTGGCATAGTAACTTTCCCCCAATGAAACTAGATTTGATGATAATGTTTCCGCTGGAAATCAGCAATATTTTTATATTCAGCGCTTAATGACCTACTTACTCGAACAAATATAGGTAATAGCTCACGATATACTTCAAAGTTTTCTTTTTGTGGTTGGTGGACATGCATGGAACCAATCATATTTTCAACAGCAGATAGATCAGCAATTAAATGTAAACTTTGCATTCCTAAGACAGCTGCGCCAAGACAAGAACTTTCAAAACTTTCAGGAATTGTAACTTCTTGTTCAAAAATATCGGCTAATAATTGTCGCCATAAAGATGATTGGGCAAAACCACCTGTTGCTTGGATTCTAGTGGGTTTCCCAGCAATTTCAGTTAGTGCTAACATGACCATGTCTAAATTGAAAACGATCCCTTCAAGTACAGCTCGAGCCATATGCGCACGTGTATGTTGACGTGTTAAACCAAAGAATGAACCTCTAGCATTAGCATCCCAGAGTGGTGCCCGTTCGCCACCAAGATAGGGGTGGAAGAGGAGTCCATCGGAACCGGCAGGAACCTTTTCTGCAATTTGAGTGATGACTTCATAGGGATCAATTTTCATTTGTTCAGCAGTAATTTTTTCGGGTGTAAATATCTCATCGCGCAACCAGCGGAAGACGATACCGCCATTGTTAACTGGCCCACCAATGACCCATTTATTTTTGGCGAGCGCATAACAGAATAGTCTACCTTTAGGATCTGTAACAGGGTGATCGATAACCATTCTAACGGCACCACTCGTACCAATTGTGACAGCCGCAACACCCGGTTCGATAGCATTAACACCAAGGTTTGATAGAACACCATCACTTGCACCAACAATAAAAGGAACATCACGTTGGATACCAGTTATTTTAGAAAATTCAGTATTTAGTCCGGATAGTTGGTACGTTGTTTCAACTAGTTCTGGTAACTGTTCAGGTGTGACACCAGTTACAGATAATGCTTGCTTATCCCAATCTAAATTAAAAATATTGAATAAGCCTGTAGCTGACGCTAAAGAATGATCAATAACAAGTCGATCAAATAATTGATATAAAATATAATCTTTAATACCAACAAAATAGGCTGCCTGATTAAATAAATCTGGTTTATCATTCTTTAACCAAATTAGTTTTGATAATGGTGACATAGGATGAATAGGTGTTCCAGTTTTGAGATAAATTTCATGACCAACACCTGATTCATTTAAATCATCACTCCACTTGCTAGCTCTGTTATCAGCCCAAGTAATCGATCTAGTTAACGGTTTATGATTTTTATCAAGTAGAATTAAACTGTGCATGGCAGCTGAAAATGAAACGCCTTTTAAATCAGTGGGGCGTAAGTTCGCTTTTTTATTGACCTCAGTGATTGCTTTTGTTACAGCAGCATAAATTTCATCAGGATCTTGTTCAGCCATCCCATTTTCTTCTTGATAAAGTGAGTAACCAATATTAGCGTATTCAATTACGGTACCTTTAAGATCGTATAAAACTGCTTTCGTGCTTGTTGTTCCAATATCAACACCGATTATATGTGGCATAGTGATCTCCCTTGAATAAATAGTAGTATGAATAATAAAGTTTATTAAAATTACAGTTAACGCTTACATTATCGTCTTTGAGTTAATTTAAAGCAACTATCTTTACTTATTTAAAATTTGATAATAAAGGATAGAATGCTGCTAAAATTAAAAAGAAGGAAAGAATAATGATTAGAATAGTTTGACGGCGATTACCATGATGTAAGAATAAGTTTAAACATGAGGTAACAGCAATGTAACCACCAAGTATCATCAAAAAGATAAATGTATCTGTAATAGGATTTAAACTAATAAGCGAAAAAAGTCCCAGTATCAATAGCCAGTTACGACTATTTTTTTCCCAGGCTAACGAGCCAAAAAAAAGTGACTTATATGAAAATTTTCGACGTTTTTTTTTCGTAAATGTAGAAATATAAATAATAGTGGTCATAATAAACCAAATGGAAAGAATGAATGGACCGAGATATTGCATAAGTAAACTCCGTTAAATTTAATTTTTTGAAAATAAAGTTGATAAACGTGTCATAAAAGTCGATAAGAATCTTTCGGTTTCAACGGCAACAGCGACAACCGTTGTTGCTTGATTTGAATTTAGGCGTGTCTCGTCACCGATTGTACGTCCAGAAAAAGGCGCTTCTGTGTCAACTTTCATATTGATAGGTAAAGTAGTGACTAAAGATGCATCTATAGCAACGGCAACAGCTAAGGGGTCATGCAAAGCACAGCCGTCTAAATTTGTTTTTAGGTTTGCATAGGCGTTAATATAGTAATCAACAATATCGGCGAAAGCTCGACTTGATGGACTGTCAATTTCACGCCATAGCTCTGTTTCTTTTTTTGTTAAAAGTGTTTTAAGTGTTACGTCTAGACCTACCATTGTAATAGGCAATTTACTTTGGAATACTTCATTTGCGGCTTCTGGATCTTGATTAATATTTGCTTCAGCAACGGCAGTTACATTTCCAGGGATTGTTAAAGCACCACCCATTAAAACGACTTTACCAATTAATGTTTCAATTTTAGGATCTTTTTTTATGGCTAATGATAAGTTCGTTAATGGACCAGTAGGCACAATAATTAAATCTGATTGAAATTCATGTGCAGAATCGATAATAAAATCGATTCCAGATTCTGAGGCGTATGGTTGGCTTGATTTAGGGATTTTTATGTCACCTAAACCGTTCATACCATGTATTTCTTGGCTTATTTCTAAAGTATCAAAAGATTGAGTCGTGATTGAATGTTTCTCACCGAGATAAACTGGAATATTTGATTCACCTAATAAATTAAGTAAGTTCAAACTGTTTTGAACACCAGCTAGCATTTGCAGGTTACCGTAAGAACCTACAATACCAATTAAATCAATTTCGGTACTAGCGAGAGCATAGGCAATAGCCAATGCATCGTCAATACCAGTGTCTAAATCCAAAATCATTTTCTTTCTTCCCATAAATAAAACCTCCCCAATATTTTAATAACCTTAGTTTACCAAAAAAAGCGATAAATTGTTATCGTTTTCCTCTTTAATTAATGCATGAATGAATGCAATGCTTTATAATAAACTTTGAGAACTAAACAAAATTTGATGTAATTTAAATTTATTTAAAATATGAGGTGATAGTATGGCACAAGAAACATTGTTTGATTATTTAAAGAAGGAATTACCAAAAATTGATTTTGATGGTGATATTGTATTAGATTGGCAGAAAAAGGATCATACATTTACAGTAGATCTCACATTTTATGCTGAGAATAAGTCACAACAAGCAATTCTTGATATTGAAGGTGTTAACTCAGAATTACCCATTATTTCATTTGGGGATGCTATATTACTCTATGATGAAGAACGTTTTGACTCAAAGGAAGTTGAAAAAGAGTATTTAACAACATTACCCTTTCAAGGGAAATCGGGTTGGGAACGCTCAGAGGCAGCAGCATTTATTAACTATTTACAAATTGTACTAGACAATGGTCAAAGTGATTTGTTAGATTTTTTGAATGATGATGATGCTGAATTCTTTGAACTAAGTTGGTCAGCTAGCGATTTTGAAAAAATTCAAAAAGCACAAAGTACAGAAAAAAGTATGCGATTAATTTATCCAAAATTTTAGGAGGATTTCAATTTGAAATGGACAGAAGTAAGTATCTCAACAAGTAGTGAAGCTGTAGAAGCGGTTTCTAATATTTTAATTGAAAGTGGTGCTGAAGGTGTCCAAATTGATGATTCAAAAGATTTTGAAAAATTAATGCAGGATAATTTAGACGGGAACGATTTTACATCAGTTGAGCACCAAAATGATGGAGCAAAGATTTCTGCCTTTTTCCCTGAAACTATTTTTATTCCTGAAATATTGCCAACTATACAGAGTAGGGTTAATCAATTAGCTGATTTTGGACTTAATCCGGGACGTGGTCTGATTGAATTGAATGAAGTGGATGACCAAGGTTGGGGATTGGAATGGCAACAATACTACCATCCGGTTAGAGTTACCCGATTCCTAACAATAGTACCAAGTTGGGAGAAATATCAGGTGGTCCAACCTGATGAAAAAGTGATACGTTTAGACCCTGGTAAAGCATTCGGTACAGGAACACATCCCACAACCCGGCTAGCTTTGGTAGCACTAGAGCAAGTAATACGTGGAAATGAATCTATGATTGATGTTGGAACAGGTTCAGGTGTTTTAAGTATTGCTGCAAAACATCTTGGTGTTGGTCATATTGATGCGTATGATTTGGACGATATTGCAGTAGATGCTGCCGTATTAAATTTCAACTTAAATCCAATTGCAAATCAGATACATGTAGCAGCTAATGATTTACTAAATGGTATTGATAATAAGGTTGATTTAATTGTGGCTAATATTTTGTCCGAAATTATTGTACCGTTAATTCCGCAAGCTAGAAGAAATTTAAATCCAGGTGGCCATTTTGTGACATCTGGGATTATTGCAGATAAAGTCGATTTAATCAAGGAGTCACTGGTAACTGGTGGATTTGAAATACAACAGATTTTAAATATGGGTGACTGGTTCTCAATTATTGCAGTTAAAATGGATTTGGAAGGTTAGGTAGTAAAGATGCAGAGATATTTTTTGAAATCTGATGAGTTAATTTTAACAGATGAGGATTTTCATCATGCAATTAAAGTTATGCGTTTGGCTGTTGGTGATCAAGTTGAACTCGTTAAGCAATCAACAGAGGTTGTTGTTGCAAAGATGAAACAGGTTACTGAAAGTTCAGCTACTTTTGATTATCAAAAGACAGTAGAAACATTAGTTGAGTTGCCAGTAGAAGTAACAATTGCGTCGGCTCTTTCAAAAAAAGATAAGGCAGACTGGATTGTACAAAAAGGTACAGAAATGGGGGCTGCCCATTTTATATTTTTTAATAGTGATTTTTCTATTGCAAAATGGGATCAAAAAAAGCAGGCTAAAAAAATTGAACGTTTAAAAAAAATTGCTAAGGGTGCTGCAGAACAAGCACATCGAACTAAAATTCCAACGATTTCATACGCTAAAAAAATTGATGAGATATTTCAACAATCTTATGATATTCAGATTGTTGCATATGAAGAATCTGCTAAACAAGGTGAGGTTAGCCAACTAAAAAAATCATTTGATTTGATTGAACCTAATCAAAATATGATTGCGGTATTTGGTTCAGAGGGTGGTATTTCAAAATCAGAAATTGATAAGTTAGCTACAGCTGGTTATCAAAAGGTAGGCTTAGGACCTAGAATTTTACGTGCAGAGACTGCTCCGTTATACTTATTAGCGAGCCTTTCATTTGTTAGTGAATTAAGTTAAGTAAGGCATGAGAAAACGAAATGAGGAAATATTTTTGAAAAATTTTCTAAGCATAACAGCTGCATGGTACTTAACGGTAAGTATTGCCATCGGAATTGTGGTCCCGATGGTACTGACCTTAGTTAATGCAAACGATGTTATAAAAATTGGTGTTTCTTTATTTATAGTAAATGTCATTTTTTCTATCATTATTGGTGTTATTATTGGTAGAAATGATCATAGTTTGATTTTTAACTTTTTCTTTCCAGTTATTTTTGCAATAGGTGTGTTGTGCCATTTATTTCAAAGTATCACTATCTTTTTTGCAATTATTTATCTTTGTTTATCATTATTAACATGGGGAATTTCAAAAAAATAATACAAATACTTTATGAATACATGAGTACGCGGACTGCATTATGGAATCGCGTATTTTTATTTTATATAAAAAGAGGTGTGTAGATATGACAAAAGAAGAAATGTGGAGTGCTAGAGACGTTTTGGAAATCGTTGAAAGCTATATGAATGAAGAACATGTTGCATTTGTACAAAAAGCATGTGATTTTGCTACCTATGTTCATAAGAATCAATATCGTAAGTCTGGCGAACCATATATAATGCACCCAATACAAGTTGCTGGTATTCTTGCAGAATTAAAAATGGATCCGGAGACTGTTAGTGCAGGATTTTTACATGATGTTGTTGAAGACACACCAGTTACTTTAGGTGATGTAGGCGAACTTTTTGGTAAAGATGTGCAAGTAATTGTCGATGGTGTAACAAAATTAGGTCAAATTCAATATAAATCTCATCAAGAGCAATTAGCTGAAAATCATCGTAAATTATTGTTAGCGATGTCTAAAGATTTACGTGTTATTATTGTGAAATTAGCAGATAGGTTACATAATATGCGGACGTTAAAACACTTACGTCCAGATAAGCAACGACGAATTGCAAATGAAACGTTAGAAATATATGCACCATTGGCAGACCGTTTAGGTATTAGTACGATTAAGTGGGAATTAGAAGATAGTTCATTACGTTATCTGAACCCCCAACAATACTATCGAATTGTTCATTTGATGAATTCTAAACGTGAAGAACGTGAGGCTTATATTTCTGGAGCTATTGAAGAAATAAAAGTTTCCATTAGTGATTTAAAAGTTTCAAGCGAAATTTATGGGCGACCAAAGCATTTGTATTCTGTCTATAAAAAGATGAAAGACCAACATAAACAATTCTCTCAAATTTATGACCTCCTAGCTGTTAGAGTAATTGTTGGATCAATTAAAGATTGTTATGCGGTACTTGGGGCAATACATTCTAGATGGAAACCAATGCCTGGAAGATTTAAAGACTATATTGCGATTCCAAAGGCTAACTTGTACCAGTCTCTGCATACGACTGTTGTCGGACCAGAGGGACGTCCTTTTGAAGTTCAAATTAGAACAAAAGAGATGCATGAAATAGCTGAATTTGGTGTAGCAGCACATTGGGCTTACAAAGAAGGTGTGAAAGAGAAAGTTCAGCAAGATGACGCGGGTACAAAATTAAATTGGTTTAAAGAAATTATTGAATTACAAGATGAGACTGATGATGCTTCTGCTTTTATGGAAAGTGTTAAAGGCGATATCTTTGGTGACCGCGTTTATGTATTCACACCTAAAGGTGATGTTTTTGAATTACCCAAAGGTGCAGGACCACTTGATATGGCCTACAGTATTCATACTGAAATTGGACATCATACAACGGGTGCAAAAGTTAACGGAAAGATTGTGCCATTAGATTATCAAGTCAAAAATGGAGACATTGTTGATATCTTAACTAGTAAAAGTTCAATAGGACCAAGCCGTGATTGGGTTAATTTGGTGCATACAAATAAAGCTAGAAATAAAATTAAACACTTCTTCAAACTACAAGATCGTGTTGCTAATGCAGCTAAAGGTGAAGATTTATTGACGATGCAATTAATTGATTTAGGATTTGATCCTAAAAAAGTCATTACAAAAGAAAATATGAAACAGCTTTTGGATAAAAGACAATTGTCTGAATCAGATGACTTGTATGCTGCAATTGGATTTGGAGAGGTAGCAACGTTAGGTGTCGCCAATGCTTTAACGGAAGATATTCGCTCTAAAGAAGAAGAAGTTCGACAAGTTAATGAGCAGAAGGCAATCCTTGAAGAACATAAAGAAATGAAAAAACCAGACGTATCTGAAAAAAATCGTAAAAGTAGCCATGATGGTGGTGTTGTAATTGATGGCGTCGATAACTTACTTGTTCGATTAAGTCATTGCTGTAATCCTATTCCAGGAGATGACATTATTGGTTATATTACAAAGGGGCGTGGTGTTTCAGTTCATAGAACTGAATGTCCTAATGTTATTAAAGCTGAAGAGTCCGGGGAAAGAATTATTAGTGTTAAATGGGATAAAACCATGGATGATAAATCTAATTATCAATCTGATTTGGAAATCCAAGGGTACAATCGTTCTGGACTTTTGAATGATATTTTACAATCATTGAATAATACAACTAAGCAATTAAGCTCAGTTAATGGCCGTGTTGATAATAATAAAATTGCGACAATGGATGTTTCAGTTGGCGTAAAAGATATTGTTCAATTAGAAAGAATTATGGAAACTTTGAAAAGTGTTGAAGACGTTTATGCTGTTAAAAGGAAAATTCATTAATTTTCTAATGGAGGTACTAAAGAAGTGAAAATTGTTGTTCAACGTGTTAAAAAGGCTAGTGTTTCGGTAAATGGTCAGGTATTAAATCAGATTAATGTAGGATATCTTTTATTGGTGGGATTTAAGACGGGTGATACATCTACTGAGATAGATTATATGGTAAAAAAAATCTCTAATTCCAGATTATTTGAAGATGATATGGGAAAAATGAATTTAAGTATTCAAGAAATAAATGGAGAAATTCTATCTGTTTCACAATTTACTTTGTACGCGTCAACAAAAAAAGGGAATAGACCAAGCTTTACAGATTCTGAAGAACCTAATTTAGCTGAGGAACATTATGATGAATTTAATCAAAAATTGGCTGAAATAGTAACTATTGTTAAACCAGGTCAATTTGGAGCAGATATGGATGTTGAACTTATAAATGATGGACCAGTAACAATTATTTTTGATACAGAGAAAAAATAAAGGATGTATTAGAATCAACTCTAATACATCTTTTTGGTGTAAAGAATATTTGGAGGGTATAAAATGATAAATAATTATTTTTGGGACTTTGATGGGACGCTTTTTGATACTTATCCTGAGATGGTTAAGGCATTTCAAGAAGCGTTACGTTTACAAAATGTAATTGCGACTAGAACAGAAATTTATAAAATTATGCGAGAAAAATCTGTTAGACAAGCAATTCAAATTTATCAAGAAACAAATTTGAATTTAGATGTTGAACAATTGAGGGTAAGCTATGATGATTTAGAAAGACAGAGTCAAAAAAATGCAAAATTATTTCCTGGTGCAAAAGAAGTTTGTAAATGGGTGGTTGATAATGGTGGACAAAACTTTTTATTAACCCATAGGGATCAAAGCGCAATTGATATGCTTAGGGAAACAAATATTATTCATTTGTTTTCAGATTTTGTTACTTCAGATCAAAAATTTCCAAGGAAACCTAATCCAGCGTCACTTAATTATCTTGCAGAAAAAAATGCAGTTGATTACCAGAAAGCAGCAATGATTGGTGATCGGGAGTTGGATATTGCTGCAGGGCATAATGCAGGTATGAAGGGATATTTATTTGATTTTGATCAAATGATTTCAACAGTTGAAAAACCAGATAAGCGTGTATTGAAATTAATTGATTTAATACAAAAATAAGACAATGATAGTTAAGCATTGTCTTATTTATTTTGGATATAATTTGTTAAACCTTCAACGACTGATTTTGCTGTTTTTTCTTGAAAGCTGCTACTTTGGATTAACTTAAAGTCATATTTTGTATTAATGTACCCTAATTCTAGTAAGACGGATGGTTGTGTATTATCTCTTAGAACAAGAAAATCGCCAAATTCCGTTCCACGATTATCAAGACCGGTATCGTTTAATTCGGCATTTATTGAATTTGCAAGTGCTAAATCAGCTGTCTTATTATAGTAGTAACTTGTTAAACCAGTTGCTTCATCATCATTAGGCGATGAATCAAAATGGAAACTAATAAATGCATCTGCATTATTTGATTCTGCAAGTTTAGCGCGTGGGGCTAAATCTACATACGAATCAGAGTCTCGTGTTAAAATCACATTGGCGCCACGTTTCTTAAGAAGATAAGCTACTTTTTTTACAATTTGAAGCGTGTAGATTTTTTCTTGTTTATCTTTGATTGAAAGTGCACCTGAATCGTTACCGCCATGTCCGGGATCTAAAACAATCGTTGCTTCAGATAATTTAGTCACTTTGGCATTTTTTTTAGAAAGAATCCAGTTTGCTACCCAACCTTTTTTAGTATTTGGCAAACTTACGTATGACCAATTATTTTTTTCTCGAATAATTGTAATACGCTCACCTTTCTTAAGAGTGTCTAACACTTTATTTGACGTACTTGGTCCGGTACGTACATTAATATTGTCAGATGTAACAACGGTTTCTTTTAAATAAGTTGTCGTTTTTACAATACCTAAACATAGGGTACAAAAAATGATGATTAATAAAATGACTCTTGGCCAGTTTATGCTGAATCCATGTTTTCTATTTGTTGACATTTATGTACTCCTTTAACTATAGATATTGAATCTAAATATTAGTATACCAAATATTTGTTCAATAGTAAGAATCAAATTTAATAATATTGTAAGTTAAGCTGTACTTGACTTTAGAGAGTTACTCGAGTAACTTTATAATTAATAAAATATTAAAACCGATGAAAAAGAAATTAGGTTAGTTAAATTGTATAGAGAGTGAATAATTTGCTGAAATATTCACCATTTTTGCTAACCGAAAGACACTTTTGAGGTGCGTGTGGTTAAATCACATGTCGTTTAAGTTGCGTTAAGCTATTAGTAAAAAATTAAGGTGGTACCGTGCAAAAGCACCCTTGTCGTATTTAGATGAGGGTGCTTTTTTGTATATAATGCCACAAATAGGAGGATTTATAATGAAATTTCAACGTCCCAAAGGAACAGCAGATATAATCCCAGCAGATTCAAAAAAATGGCAATATATTGAAGAAACCGCTAGAAATATATTCTCAAGTTACCAATATGATGAAATTAGAACACCACTTTTTGAACATTTTGAGGTTTTTTCAAGAACTTCAGGTGATACTTCTGATATTGTAACTAAAGAAATGTATGATTTTAAAGATAAAGGTGACCGCCATATAACACTTCGTCCTGAAGGAACAGCTGGAGTTGTTAGAGCGTATGTTGAAAATAAACTTTATGGCCCAGAAATTCAAAAGCCATTTAAAACGTATTATATTGGACCAATGTTTCGTTATGAAAGACCTCAATCTGGACGCTTACGTCAATTTCATCAAATTGGAGTTGAAGCCTTTGGGGTTGATAATCCAACACTTGATGTTGAAGTTATGGCAATGGCAATTGATTTCTTATCAAAATTTGGATTAACAAATTTAAAATTAGCTATTAATACTTTGGGAGATAATGATAGTCGTGATAATTATCGTGACGCATTAGTTGCATATTTACGTCCCTTCGCTGATCAATTAAGTGATGATTCAAAAGCACGTTTAGAAAAAAATCCACTACGCGTTTTGGATAGTAAAGATAAAGGTGATCAAGAAATTGTTAAAAATGCACCATCAATTCTAGATTACCTTAGTGAAGAGTCACAGGCTCATTTTAACCAAGTAAAAGTGTTACTTGATGCATTGGAAATTCCATATGAAGTTGATTCAACAATGGTTCGTGGACTTGATTATTATAACCATACCATTTTCGAAATTATGTCTGATTCAAAAGCATTTGGTGGGAAATTTACGACCATTTGTGCTGGTGGACGATATAATGGCCTTGTTGAGCAATTAGGTGGTCCTGAAACACCAGGGATTGGTTTTGGCTTGGGGATTGAAAGATTATTATTAGTTCTTGAAGCTGAAGATGCAAAATTACCCGTTGAACAAAGTTTAGATGTTTATGTTGTTGGTATTGGTGAAGAAACGAATACTGAAACACTAAAACTCGTGCAATCAATGCGTAAGGCAGGTTATTCAATTGAAAGAGATTATTTAAATCGTAAACCAAAAGGTCAATTTAAATCTGCTAATCGTATGAATGCTCATTTTGTTATGACTTTAGGTGAGAGCGAACTAGAAACACAAACTTTGAATTTTAAAAATATGAAAACAAGTCAAGAAATTATATTAAAATTAGAAGATGTATATACTGATTTTTCGAAAGTATATGAAAAGGCATTAAAATTAGAAATGGAGGCTGATGGAGAATGAAAAGAACAACATACAATGGTTTAGTTGATGAAACTTTTATTGGTCAAACAGTTACATTAAAGGGATGGGTACAAAAAAGACGCGATTTAGGAAATTTAATTTTTATTGATTTACGTGATCGTGAGGGCATTGTTCAACTGGTTTTTAGTCAAGAATTTGATTCCGAAGCTTTAAAGATTGCTGAAGAGTTACGTAATGAATTTGTTGTTGAGGTTGCAGGAAAAGTGACACAACGGGATGCTAAAGCAATCAACCCAAGAATGAAAACGGGTAAGATTGAAGTTGAAGTTCATAATGCAGTTATTTTGAATAAAGCAAAAACACCGCCATTTGAAATACAAGATGATATTAATGTTGTAGATGATACAAGATTAAAATATCGTTATTTAGACTTACGTCGTCCTGAAATGCAAAAATCATTAATGATTCGTAGCCGTATTACACAATCTGTTCACAGCTACTTAGATAATCAAAATTTTATTGATATTGAAACACCATATTTAACAAAATCAACACCTGAAGGGGCTCGTGACTATCTTGTACCTTCCCGTGTCTATCCTGGGCATTTTTATGCATTACCACAATCACCTCAATTATTTAAGCAATTATTGATGAATGCCGGATTTGATCGTTACTACCAAATTGCTCGTTGTTTTAGAGACGAAGATTTGCGTGGTGACCGTCAACCTGAATTTACGCAAATAGATTTAGAAACATCATTTATGTCTGCTGAAGAAATTCAAGATTTAACAGAAGGTTTATTAAAACGTGTAATGAAAGATACTTTAAATATTGACCTCGAATTACCATTACAACGTATGACTTGGAATGAATCAATGGCAAGATATGGTTCTGAAAAACCGGATATTAGATTTGATATGGAATTAAAAGATATGTCTGCTGCAGTTAAAGATATTGATTTTAAAGTATTTACTAATACTTTAAACAATGGTGGACTTGTTAATGCTATTGCGATTCCTGGTGGTGCCGATAAGTATTCACGCAAAGCGATTGATGCTAAAACGGCTTATATTGAACGTTTTGGTGCTAAAGGGTTAGCTTGGGTAAAAGTAACTGAAGAAGGATTTAGTGGCCCAATTGCTAAATTTTTAAATGACCATGTTGATGCAATTAAAGAAGCTGCTGGTGCAAATGTCGGAGATTTAATTTTGTTTGTTGCTGACAAAGCAAGTGTTGTTCGTGCATCATTAGGTTACTTACGTAATGATATTGCCAAAGAGATGGATATGATTGATGAAAATAGATTCGCCTTCCTTTGGGTTGTTGATTGGCCATTATTTGAATACAGTGAAGACTTTGACAAATTTATTGCTGCGCATCATCCTTTTACTATGCCAAATGAAGAAGATATTCATTTACTTGATGAAAATCCACATGAAGCACATGCACAAAGTTATGATATTATTTTGAATGGTTATGAATTGGGTGGTGGGTCAATCCGTATTCATAAACGCGATATTCAAGAAAAAATGTTTAAGGCTTTAGGATTTACTAAAGAAAGTGCGGAAGAACAATTTGGATTTTTCCTAGATGCACTTGATTATGGATTCCCACCACATGGTGGATTGGCTATTGGGTTAGACAGATTTGCTATGTTATTGGCAAAGAAAGATAACATTCGCGAAGTTATCGCGTTCCCTAAAAATTCAAAAGCATCAGAGCCATTGACGAATGCGCCTAGTCTAGTTGCAAGTAAGCAATTAGATGAATTATCGTTAAAAGTTGAAGAAAATAAATTAAAATAGACGTTTAAAAGACTAATGATTAAACTCATTAGTCTTTTTTAGGCATAAAAATATCAATATTATGTTAAGTGATTTATTATTATCATATATTAAGAGGGGGAATGATGATAATGAGTGAAAAAGCAATATTCGCTGGTGGTTGTTTTTGGTGCATGGTTGAACCGTTTGAAGAACAAGCAGGAATTTTAAATGTCGTATCTGGATATACAGGAGGACACACTAAAAATCCAACATATGAAGATGTTGTATCTGAAACAACGGGGCATACTGAGGCAGTTGAGATAACATTTGACCCTAAAAAAATTAATTACGCTCAGCTTGTTGAGATATATTGGCAACAAACAGATCCAACTGATGCGATGGGGCAATTTCAAGATAGGGGTAGTTCATATCGCCCAGTGATTTATACACTAAATGATGAGCAAAGAAAAATTGCGGAAACTTCAAGACAACTATTGATTGATAGTCATAGATTCAAAGAACCAATTGTTACAACTATAGAAGATGCAGGTCCATTTTATGCTGCTGAGGATTATCATCAAGAGTTTTATAAAAAGAATCCAAGAAGATTTGCTATGGAAGAAAACGGTGGACGGAATCAATTTAAACAATCTGTCTGGAAATCTAAATAAGTTAAAAGAGTCTTTTCGAATGAATTTTGAAAAGACTCTTTTTGTATAGATTAAGATTTACTTGATAAGTAAATGTCTAACTGTATCTGACCGTAATGAATGGTATAATATTCGTAACTTGTTAAAATGAAATGTGAGGTTTTTTGATCATGGACGATCTGCAACAAATTTTTAAGAAACATTCATACGCGGCCAAAGCTTCAACAGCATTTATATATGCGATATTAGTTTCGGTTGCGATGAACTTTTTTTGGACACCAGGAAAAATATATGCCTCTGGTATTACGGGGTTAGCGCAATTAGTAGCAACCCTCCTTAGTCGATATGCACCATTTCAAATATCGACTGCGTTACTCTTATTTCTTTTAAATGTACCAATGTTCATTTTGGCTTGGAATAAAATTGGTCACCGTTTTACTGTGTTTACTTTTCTAGCAGTTGTATTTTCAAGTATTATGATCAAAGCAATTACGCCAGTAACGTTAACAACGGATCCTATTATTTGCGCGATATTTGGTGGAGCTGTTAATGGATTTGGTACTGGATTAGCGCTTAGAAATGGAATTTCAACTGGTGGATTAGATATTATTGGCTTAACAATTAAAAAGAAAACAGGTAAAAGTATTGGAACTATTAATATTATTTTTAATGCTTTTATTGTTCTAGCAGCCGGTTTTATTTATGGTTGGCCATATGCTTTTTATTCTGCATTGGGATTATTTGTTAATGCTAGAGTCATGGATATGGTTTATACAAGACAACAAAAAATGCAAGTTATGATTGTGACGAGTCGTCCTAAGAGTGTGATTGATTCAATACAAAATCATATGCGTCGTGGAATCACAATTGTTAACGATGTTGAGGGTGCTTATCATCATGATGATAAGACACTTTTAATTACCGTTATTTCGAGATATGAACAAAATGAATTACATGATGCAATGGAAGAGTCAGACCCGGTCGCATTTGTTAGTATCTCAGAAAACGTTCAGATATGGGGACGTTTTTATGAGCAAGCATTATAAATAAAACTAAAGGATTAATAAGTTATGCAAATTAAAAAGATAATCTACTTATTTCTCATCAGACTATTTTCGTTACTGAATTTCTCTAAAAAAAGTACTAATATCAGCTATTTAATGAGTTTCGGTGGTAATAGTGACTTCATTCGGAAATTAAATCAAAGATGTTTAGATAATAATCAACATTTAATCATTTTTTATCGACCTTCTATGAAGTTAGAAATTAAGAATATCGAAGACTTAAATATTGAAACCAAAATATTTACTGAAAATATTTCTTTCGTATTAAATTTAATCCCTCTGATTTCTAAGAGTAACTTAATTTTTGTCGATAATTATTTTGCTTTTTTAGCCACAATGCATACAAAAAAAACAACCAAAATTGTTCAACTTTGGCATGCAAATGGGGCAATTAAATCGTTTGGTTGGGATGAGCCTAAGACAGCTGATCGATCAGCTGAAGATAAAAAACGATTTCAATCTGTCTATAATCAATTTGATGATTTTATTGTAGCGTCAGCTAAAATGGGGTCAGTATTTAAGAAAAGTTATCATGTTTCTGATAATCACATTTTAGAACTTGGATACCCTGCTACAGATAAATTTAAAGATAGCAATTGGATAAAATTAACAAAAAAAAATATTTTTAGTAGCCACCCAGACTTAATTAAGAAAAAAATCATTTTATACGCACCAACATATAGAGAAGATATAAATGGGGAAGTTATATTAGAAATACCAGATGATTTTTCTAATATTCAAGAATTATTAAATGATGAAACTAAGTTAATTATTAAATTACATCCGCATTTAAAGGACAAAGAGCTTGCCTTTAAAAAATTATTATCTAAGAATAATGATATTTTATGGGTGGATGAATACACAACTGGAGAATTGTTGGTCATCACAAATTGTTTAATTACAGATTATTCATCGGTTATTTTTGATTTCAGTTTATTGCCAAACGCTGAACGAGTTTTATTCTATTGTTTTGATTTAAAGAATTATGAAAGTAGTATTGGGATTCAATCGGATTTTAATAACTGGGTACCAGGACCGATTGTGCAAACAATGAGTGAACTAGTTGCTACTTATAAAGAATTCAAAAATAGTGATAGACAATTAGCAACATTTAATTTATTATGGAATACATCTAATGATGGGCATGCGACAGAGCGTGTTCTAGATTATTATTTTACTTAAATAAGGAGCGTCAATACATTGAAAAAAGTTATTTCAATTATAAAAGAACAATTTGAAAATTTACCAATTATATTTCGAGTTTCAAAATATGAAGATCGAGCAAGTTACCAAAGTCATTATTTAGGAATTGCATGGGAGTTTTTAAACCCAATGATTCAAATTGGTATTTACTATCTTGTTTTCGGTGTTGCCTTGCACGCTGGACAACAGATAGATGGGGTTAATTATTTTGCTTGGATGATGGTGGGTATCGCCCCATGGTTGTTTATGAATTCTAGTGTACTTGGTATGTCTCGTAGTGTTTATGAAAAAGTTGGATTAGTTGCTAAAATGAAATTTCCAGTTAGCGTACTACCAACAATTCGTATGGTCAGTCAAATGACTGCGTATTGGGTTATGTTCGGTTTTAGTATTATTGTTTTATTATTATCAGGTGTAACGCCCACTTTGTATTGGTTACAGTACATTTATTATTTTATCTGTATGATTGCATTTTTATTTGCTTTCGGTATTTTTAATTCAACCATCTCAATTTTAGCTCGTGATTACTATATAGCACTCCAATCGATTATGAGGGTTTTATTTTACATGTCAGGTATTTTATTCAATTTAAATTCTGGTAGTTTTCCTAAAGTTTTTGTTAGAATTCTACAAATAAATCCGTTTAACTATTTAGTCGCAGGGTTTAGAGAAACTTTCTTGAGCGAAGGTTGGTTTTTTAATAATCCAACACAACTATTACTATTTTGGTCAATCACATTAATGTTCCTCTTAATAGGATCACATTTACACTATAAATTTAGAGCTCATTTTGTTGATTTAATTTAAATATAAAAGATTTAGAAAACTTCCTGTCAGGTGAGTATTCTAAATCTTTTTTTATAATCAATGTTATAATACAATCAAGTTAAAATGCGAAAAGGGGTAAGGATAATGTTGATAGGATCACATGTTAGTATGAAGGGAAAAGATATGTTACTTGGTTCCGCCGAAGAGGCTTCGAATAATGGAGCAAGTACATTTATGATTTATACGGGAGCACCTCAAAATACAAGGCGAAAAGATATTTCAGAGATGAATATTCCAAAAGGTAAAGCCTTTATGGTGGAACATGGATTAAGTGATATAGTTGTTCATGCCCCTTATATTATCAATTTAGGAAATACAGTTAAACCAGAGAATTTTACATTTGCAATCAATTTTTTGAAAGCTGAAATAGATAGGGCCGAAGCATTAGGTGCTACTCAAATGACTCTCCATCCTGGTGCTCATGTAGGTGCGGGAGATGAAGCTGCAATTAAACATATCATTGAAGGATTAAACGAAGTTTTGACTTCAGACCAAAAAATTCAAATTGCTATTGAAACAATGGCGGGCAAGGGTACAGAGGTTGGACGAACATTTGAACAGATTGCACAAATGATTGATGGTGTGAAGTTGAATGATAAATTATCTGTTACGTTTGATACATGTCATACTAGTGATGCTGGATATAATATTAAAGATGACTTTGAATCTGTTATAGAAAAGTTTGATGATATTATTGGAATTGATCGATTGAAAGTCTTTCATATTAACGATTCAAAAAATGTTCAAGGAAGTCATAAAGATAGACATGCTAATATTGGCTTTGGTGAAATTGGGTTTGATGCATTAAATAGTATTGTACATGACGAAAGATTTAGTAAGGTACCTAAAATATTAGAAACACCATATGTAGGTGTAGATAAAAAAAATCAACAATCACCATATCAAAAAGAAATTTTGATGTTTAAAGAAAATACCTTTAATCCTAATCTATTAACGGAACTTGGGTTAAATTAAAGCTGTTTATTGATTTAGATCAATTGATTTATGCTTAATTTGTTAAAAAAAAGTATATTTTTTGTATTATCTCAAATATTTTATAAAAGATTTATTGACGGCGATAAAGACTTTAGTTATAATGAACAAGGACAGTTCGACGATGCAACTTAATGCATAAAAAGACGGTTACATTCAAGCTCGGAGGGAGGGATATCTATGTCAAAGACAGTCGTACGTAAAAACGAATCTCTCGATGATGCTCTTCGTCGCTTTAAACGTTCCGTTTCTAAAACAGGTACATTACAAGAATACCGTAAACGCGAATTCTATGAAAAGCCAAGTGTGAAACGTAAGAAGAAATCCGAAGCAGCAAGAAAGCGTAAAACAACTAAGAAACGCTTCTAGTCTAGGGAGGAATCACGTTGAGTCTATTAGAAACACTTAATAACGATTTAAAACAAGCGATGAAAGCAAAAGACAAACAAACTTTAAGTACTGTAAGAATGCTTAAAGCAGCTGTTACAAACGAAGAAATTAAAGCAGGTCATGATTTATCAGTTGATGATGAAACTGTTTTATTGGCTCGCGAGTTAAAACAACGCAAAGAATCTTATGCAGAATTCAAAGATGCCGGTCGAGATGATCTTTTAGAAAATCTTGATATGGAAATAAAAATTGTCGAAAAATATTTACCTGAACAATTATCAGCTGAAGAAGTTACTGATGTCGTGAAAGAAGTTATTTCACAAGTTGGTGCAACATCAAAAGCTGATTTTGGAAAAGTCATGGGTGCGGTTATTCCTAAACTTAAGGGACGCGCTGATGGTAAGGTTATAAGTGAGACAGTTAAATCATTATTAAATTAGCGAAAAAGGAATTACAATTCAACTTGAATTGTAGTTCCTTTTTTTTTATGCTATTATTTGAGTTGAGTAACTTTGGGACATATAAAACGAATTTAAAGAGGGTTATTATGGATTTAGAAATTTTTGACCACACTAAGGCAGAACCAGAAAAAAATATAACATTAATTAAAGAAATTCTTAATTTTGCGGGTAAGAAAATAAAATTACCTGATGAAACAGAAATGTCAGTTACTTTAATGAATAATGAAGAAATTCACAAAATTAATCGTGAATATCGAAATGTAGATAGACCAACTGACGTCATCAGCTTCGCAATCGAAGAAGATGGAGATGATATGCCAATTATTTTTCCTGATGATGAAGGTATGGATATGCCTGAAATTGCTAAAAATATCGGTGATATCATGATTTCAACTGAAAAAGTTGCTGAACAAGCAGTTGATTATGGTCATTCTTATGAACGTGAATTGGGATTTTTGACAGTCCATGGGTTCTTACACCTAAATGGTTACGATCATATGGAACCTGAAGATGAAAAAGAAATGTTTGGATTACAAACAGAGATATTAGATGCTTATGGCCTTAAACGATAAGCGCCAAGTTAAAAAAAATCGAACATTTTTGTTGTCACTAGGACATTCTCTAGATGGCCTTGTTACGGTTTTTAAAGAAGAAAGAAATATGAAAAAACATGTAGCCATGATGATACTAGTATCTATTTGTGCGGCAATTTTTCAAATTTCTGAAACAGAGTGGCTATGGCTAGCTCTTAGCATTAGTATGGTTATTATTAATGAAGTTTGGAACACAGTTATAGAGAATCTGGTTGATCTGACAACTGGTCATAAATATAATGAGATTGCAAAAAAAGTTAAAGATATGTCAGCTGCTGCTGTCTTACTTTCGGCACTATTTGCGATGATTGTTGGATGTCTTATTTTTATCCCACAACTGTTAGAATTAGTTTTTGATTAGTCAATTATAATAAAAGGTACATAAATAAGAGGAGAATTAATTAATGCAAAATAAAAAGTTTCATTCAGGATTTGTGGCAATTTTAGGACGACCAAATGTTGGAAAATCAACATTTTTAAACAATGTTATGGGTCAAAAAATTGCTATTATGAGTGATAAGGCACAAACGACCAGAAATAAAATTCAAGGTATTTATACAACAGATGATGCACAAATTGTCTTTATTGATACACCTGGTGTTCATAAACCAAAGAGTCGTTTAGGTGATTTTATGGTCAAATCAGCACTTTCAACACTTGGTGAAGTTGATGCTATTTTATTTATGGTTAATGCAACAGAAAAACGTGGACCAGGAGATAATTTTATTATTGATCGATTAAAAGATACTAAGAAACCAATTTATTTGGTTATTAATAAAATTGACCAAATTCACCCTGATGAAATATTAGCTATTGTGGAAACGTATCGAGAATCTTTGGACTATAAAGAAGTTTTCCCAATTTCAGCACTTAAAGGAAATAACGTCGATGAGCTTGTTGATTCATTAATTAGTGAATTACCTGAAGGACCCCAGTTTTACCCAGAAGATCAAATTACAGATCATCCAGAACGTTTTGTTATGGGTGAACTAATTCGTGAAAAAGTTTTACAATTAACACGAGAAGAAGTTCCTCACTCAGTTGCCGTTTTGGTTGAAGATATAAAAAAAGAGGACGAAGAAAAATTGCACATTTCTGCAACAATTATCGTTGAACGTCCAACGCAAAAAGGTATTATTATTGGTAAAGGTGGTAAAATGTTAAAAGATATCGGTGTTAAAGCTAGAAAAGATATCGAAACGATGCTTGGTGATCGCGTTTATTTGGAACTTTGGGTTAAAGTTCAAAAAAATTGGCGAGATAAACAGACTGATTTAAAAGCATTTGGTTACCGTGAAGATGACTATTAAGAAGTAACTAATGATCGGAACAAGATAATTTTTGTTCCGATTTTTATTTGCTCATGGAAAGGGGATGCATAGTATCGTTCAGAATAATGCAGATTTTGAAGGGATTTTACTTTATCGTAAAGAATATAAAGAACGTGATCTTTTAGTGAAATTTTTAACCGATCGTTATGGTAAAAAAATGTTTTTTATTAAAGGTGCTAGAAAACGAGGATTCAAATTATCTGCTGCTTTACTACCATTTACAATCGGAACTTACAGTGGGAGTATAAATGACAACGGATTATCATTTATTAATACTGCTAAAGAGTTTGAACAATTTCAAACGATTTCACAGGATATAATCAGTAATGCTTATACCATTTATATTTTTAGTTTAATTGATGCTGCATTCAAAGATAACGAACCCATCTCTGTTTGGTACCGAAAAGTTGTGACAGCAATTCGATTGATTAACGAAGAATTTGATCCAGAAATTATTACAAATATTATTGAAATTCAGCTATTAACAGTTTTTGGTGTACAGCCTCAATTGCAGGTCTGTGCAGTTGGTGGCGAAACGCAGGGAGAATTTGATTATTCAGAATCTTACGGTGGGCTACTGTGTTCTAAACATTGGTATCTTGATAATAATCGACTTCATGCTACTCAAAAAACAATTTTTTATTTGAGACAATTTTCTGTAGTGAATCTTGATAAATTAAATTCAATCAAGGTTGCTGAGAGTACCAAAAAGGAATTACGTCGTATTATTGATGTTATTTATGATAATAGTGTTGGATTAAATTTGAAAAGTAAAAAATTTATCGATGGAATCAGTTCTTGGCCAGTCTCATTAAAGAAAAATACTGAAATATAATTGACAAATACTTATTTCTAAACTATGATTATAGAGAAATAAATAGCGGGATTATGATGAAAAAGGGTAAGAATAGTTATTAAAGCGAACTTAGGATTAGTGCAAGCTAAGTAATTAATTATTTTTATTGGCATTTTCGGAGTCCTTTGTTAATGAAGCTGCTGGTTGAATTGAACCAGAAGTAGGGTGGAACCGCGATATTAAAATCGTCCCTATGTGGTCTATAAGACTGCATAGGTTTTTTTGTGCTTAAAAATAAGGAGGAATACTATGTCAAAAAAGTTAGCTGTTCAAGATATTATTATGACATTACAAAAATTCTGGGCTGATCAGGGTTGTATGTTAATGGAGGCTTATGATACAGAAAAAGGTGCTGGAACTATGAGCCCTTACACATTTTTACGTGCAATTGGACCAGAACCATGGAATGCTGCATACGTTGAACCTTCAAGACGTCCTGCAGATGGTCGTTATGGCGAAAATCCCAATCGTTTGTACCAACATCATCAATTTCAAGTTGTGATGAAACCATCTCCTGCAAATATTCAAGATTTATATTTGGATAGTTTGCGTGCATTAGGTATTGATCCAGCTGAACATGATATTCGATTTGTTGAAGACAACTGGGAAAACCCATCAATGGGTTGTGCTGGTGTTGGCTGGGAAGTTTGGCTTGATGGTATGGAAGTTACACAATTTACTTATTTCCAACAGGTTGGTGGATTAGAGGTACATCCCGTCACTAGTGAAGTTACTTATGGTTTAGAGCGCCTTTCTTCATATATTCAAGATGTTGAGAGTGTTTATGATCTTGAATGGGCTGATGGGGTCATGTACGGCGACATATTTAAAGAACCAGAATATGAAAATTCTAAATATTCATTTGAAGAAAGCAATCAAGAAATGTTATTTAATTTGTTTGATGTATATGAAACAGAAGCCAAAAAACAGATTGCCAATGGGTTAGTTCATCCGGCATACGATTATGTTTTAAAATGTAGTCATACATT
The DNA here is from genome assembly GCF_056782155.1 of Dellaglioa sp. CoH-55-MRSF-9. The sequence continues at coordinate 74,306 of NZ_JBXAYG010000002.1, forward strand.
TAATTTATTAGATGCTCGAGGAGCCGTTTCTGTTACTGAACGTGCTGGATATTTAGCAAGAATTAGAAATATGGCTAAATCAATTGCTAAAGTTTTCGTACAGGAGCGTAAAAAATTAGGCTACCCATTACTAAAAGATGAAAAACTTCGTAGTAAATTATTAAAGGAGGATAAATAAGATGACACATTCCTTTTTATTAGAAATTGGGTTAGAAGAAATTCCTGCTCATGTTGTTACACCTAGCCAAAATCAATTGGCTAAACGTGTAGGTGACTTTTTAACAGAGCAACGGTTATCATTTGACGAAATAAAGGCATTCTCAACACCCAGACGTTTAGCTGTTGAAGTGACTGGTTTGGCTGATAAACAAGCAGATATTCAAGAAGAAGCTAAAGGACCTGCAAAGAAAATTGCCATGGATGATGAAGGAAATTGGTCTAATGCTGCAAAAGGCTTTGTCCGTGGACAAGGAGTAACAACAGACGATATAACGTTTAAAGAATTAAAAGGCGTTGAGTATGTCTATGTAAATAAATTTATCGCTGGTAAATCTGCCAAAGATATTTTGGTTCAGATTAAAGATGTGATTGAAGCGATGACATTCCCAACAATGATGCACTGGGCAAATTATGACTTTAAATATGTTAGACCAATTCGTTGGATAGTTGCGTTACTTGATAGTGACGTTATTCCATTCAGTATTTTAAATATTAAATCTGGCCGCCAAACGCAAGGCCATCGTTTTTTAGGAGAAGCTGTAGATTTAGCCTCAGTAACAGAGTATGTTAAAAAATTAGAAGAACAATATGTAATCGTTGATTCTAATAGACGAAAAGAAATGATTAGAACACAAATTACTAATCTTGAAAATAATCAAGACTGGCATATTATTCTTGATGAGGATCTTTTGGAAGAAGTTAACAATTTAGTTGAATATCCAACAGTATTTTCTGGTCATTTTGATAAGAAATATTTAGATATTCCTGATGTTGTTCTAATGACTTCAATGAAAGACCATCAAAGATTCTTTTATGTGCGTGGCCAAAACGATGAAATCTTACCAATGTTCGTCTCAGTTCGTAATGGGACAGAAGCTAACATTGCTAACGTCGAAGCAGGCAATGAAAAGGTTCTTACAGCACGATTGGAAGATGCTGCATTTTTCTACCAAGAAGATCAAAAACAAACGATTAATGATTATGTAGAGCGATTAAAAAATGTCACATTCCATGATAAAATTGGATCAATGTCTGAAAAAATGGAACGTGTTCAATTAATGGCACAAATCATTGGTAAACGCCTTGGCTTAAATGACCATGAATTATCTCTTTTACAAAGAACAAGTGAAATTTATAAATTTGATTTGGTAACAGGGATGGTTGGAGAATTTTCTGAACTTCAAGGAATTATGGGTGAGAAATATGCCTTGCTAATGGGCGAAAATCCAACTGTTGCACAAGCAATTTCTGAACACTATATGCCAATTAGTGCTGATGGCGAACTACCTAAATCAAAAATTGGTGCAGTTTTAGCAATTGCTGATAAGTTGGACAGCATGTCAAGTTTCTTCTCAGTTGGATTAATTCCAACTGGATCAAATGATCCCTATGCACTTCGTCGTCAAGCGTTTGGGATAGTTAGAATTGTTGAAGATCGTCAGTGGCATTTTTCACCACTTGAGGTACTGAACGATATTAAGGAATTGGCAACGATACATCCAGATTTATTTACCAAGATGACTGTTGGCGAAAATGATAAAGATATTTTAAGTTTTGTTAATGATCGTATGAAGCAATGGCTTTCAAATAAAAACGTCAGTTATGATGTAATTGAAAGTGTTGTTGAAAGTACAGATGCAGATTTATTAGTTATGTCAGAGGCCGCTGTAACCTTAGAAAATCATAAAAATGATAAGGATTTCAAGGAGACCGTTGAAGCAATCAATCGTGTATTAAAGCTAGCAGATAAAAATGAGGCAACTAATCTAGTTGTTGAACAAGTATTATTAGATAATACTGCTGAAAAAGATTTATTTGAACGAGTTGAAATAATCCAAAGTCAGTTGGCAGATTTAACGTCAGAGAAGTTATATACTACATTAAGCGAGATTCGTCCGCTAATTGAAAATTATTTTGACCAGACAATGGTTATGGTTGATGATACAAAAATTAAAAATAATCGCTTAAATCAATTGAGTTTAATTGCTAAGATGAGTTCAAAATTAGGTAATTTAAGTAAATTAAATATTAAGTAATATAAAAATGAGAATTTATCTGTGAAGATAAATTCCTTTTTTGTTTGGTAATAGAATCAGAATAGTCATATTTGACAAAAGTGTCTATTACTTGAAGCTAATAATTGTATTTATGTCAAATAAATGCTATTATTATGGGTACTCAAAATATAGGTAACTTCGTATCGTTAGTTTTGGAGGTGAGTAGTTGGAATGAGAATACCCGAAAACGTAATTGAACAGGTGCGAACTAGTGTGAATATTACTGATATCATTAGTCAGTATGTCGGATTAAAAAAATCTGGTAGTAATTTTATGGGTTTATGTCCATTTCATGAAGAAAAAACGCCTTCATTTTCTGTAAGCGAAGAGAAACAAATTTTTCACTGTTTTAGCTGTGGAAGAGGTGGGAATGTTTTTAAGTTCTTAATTGAGCTAGAGGGACTTAGCTTTCCAGAATCTGTCAATAAAGTTGCAGAATTTTCAGGAATGGATATCGATAGTAAATATTCTGAATCTCAGTCAGCAAGGACACAAGAATCAACTGAAAATCGTCAGTTAAAGCAAATTCATGATGACGGTGCTAAATTATATCAACACATTTTAATGAATACAGAAATGGGTCAAAAGGCATTAGATTACCTGCATAATCGTGGTATAACGGATGAAATTATCAAAACTTTCCAAATTGGATTTGCGCCTGGGAAATCGGTCTTACAAGATTTTTTTAAGGAAAAGAAAGTAGACTATCAATTATTAAGGCAGTCTGGACTATTTATTGAAAATCAAACAGGTGATTTGCGTGAACGATTTATTGATCGAGTGATGTTTCCGATTAGAAATCAAAATGGTCAAGTTGTTGCCTTTTCAGGTCGTCTGCTTGAAAAAAATAAAGAATTACCTAAATATTTAAACAGTCCTGAAACGCCTATTTTTAATAAAAGAGAGATTCTATTTAATTACGATTTGGCAAAAAAAGAAATTCGGACAGAAGGAAATGTTATTTTGTTCGAAGGATTTATGGATGTTTTAGCAGCATACCGCTCTGGAGTTAAAAATGGTGTCGCCTCTATGGGAACAAGTTTAACAAATGAACAAATTTATTTGTTAGAACGTTCAACATCACAATTAAATATTTGTTATGATGGGGATGAACCCGGGCAAAATGCAACAAATCGTGCTTTGAACCTGCTAGCGAATCAGACAAAAATGAAAGTTGGCGTGCTAGCCATTCCTAACGGTATGGATCCTGATGAGTTTGTTAAAAAAAATGGTAAAGAAGCGTTTCTGGAGTTAGCTCACTCTGCTCGAGAGACGGTTATTTCATTCAAAATGAATTTTTTGAAACGAAATAAAAACTTAAAAAATGAAAGTGAGCAAATTGATTATATTGATCAAGTACTACAAGTTTTAACTACAATTAAAACGCCGTTTGAGCAAGATATTTATATTAATCAGTTGGCAGATGAATTTAAAATTGATAAAGGAATTCTAAGACAACAGTTAATTGATTTAGTTGCCGTTCAACCAAAAGTAGTGCAACAAGTTAATCAAGTTCCAAGGGTTCGAACAGATGAACCACCTGTAGAAAATCGCTCAGAGGTCATGAGCGATGAAAAAATTGATCGTGTTGAAAGAGCTGAAAGATTATTGCTTTATCGTATATTACATGATCATACAGCTTGGCTGAAAATTCGATCAATTGATGATTTTAGTTTTGTTCATGATAGTTATCAGTTAATATATACGTTAGCTGAAGGCTATTTAGAATTACATGAGCAATATGAAATTGCTAGTTTTTTAGATTACTTGCCAGAAGAGTCTTCAAAGAGATTTTTAATGCAAATAGAGCTGATGACAGTTGCAGAAGAGTCTTCAGAGGATGAATTTGATGATTGTGTGTCCGTCATTATGAATGATTCGCCGATGGAACAATCAATTAATCAAGTTCGATCAGATCTTATGGAAGCAAATCGTCTTGGCAATACAGAACTAACCAATGAATTATCAGTTAAGTTAATTGCATTATATCAAAAACAACAAGTACCACGAACATCCATCTAAGGGAGGAATTATTAATGGTAAAAAAAGTAGAAAAAGTTGAAGAATCAGAATTTGACGAAAAAGGCTTTAAAAAAGCACAAACGAAGTTGATCAAGGAATATAAAGTAAAAAAAGAAATTAAGTATGATAATTTAACAGATGAACTAGCAACACCATTCCATTTAGATGCTGATCGTATGGATAAATTACTTCAAAAAGTCGCAGATGCTGGTATTGCTGTTGTTGATGAAGAGGGAAACCCAAGTGAACATAGTTTAAAAGCAGCTGAAAAAGTTACAAAGAAAGCTTTAAAAGACACATCAGCACCAACTGGAATAAAAATTAATGACCCAGTTAGAATGTATTTGAAAGAAATTGGTCGTGTTAACCTTTTAAAAGCTGAAGAAGAAGTTGCTTTAGCATTAAAAATTGAAGAAGGCGACGAAGAAGCAAAACAAAAATTGGCAGAAGCTAATTTACGTTTAGTTGTTTCAATTGCTAAACGTTACGTTGGTCGTGGAATGCAATTTCTTGATTTAATTCAAGAGGGTAACATGGGATTAATGAAGGCTGTTGAGAAATTTGATTATCGTAAAGGATTTAAATTCTCAACATATGCGACATGGTGGATTAGACAAGCAATTACACGTGCTATTGCTGATCAAGCACGTACAATTAGAATTCCAGTTCATATGGTTGAAACAATTAATAAATTAATCAGAATTCAACGCCAATTATTACAAGAACTTGTTCGCGAACCAATTCCTGAAGAAATTGGTGCTGAAATGGATATGCCAGCTATGCCAGCCGAAAAAGTTCGTGAAATTTTAAAAATTGCTCAAGAACCTGTTTCATTAGAGACACCAATTGGTGAAGAAGATGATTCACATTTAGGTGATTTTATTGAAGATCAAGATGCAACTAGTCCAGCTGACCATGCGGCTTATGAACTCTTGAAGGAGCAACTAGAAAATGTTCTTGATACATTAACAGATCGTGAAGAAAATGTTCTGCGTTTAAGATTCGGTCTTGATGATGGTCGCACAAGAACACTTGAAGAAGTTGGTAAAGTGTTTGGAGTGACACGTGAACGTATTCGTCAAATTGAAGCTAAAGCATTACGTAAACTACGCCATCCATCTCGTTCAAAACAATTAAAAGATTTCTTAGAATAAAAAATTTAAGGACCATTATAAAACGAAACCTGTTTTATAATGGTCCTTTTTTAGTTATAATAAGAAAAGATAAGATACGAAAGAAGAGGATCAAGAAATGGATGCACGACATTTATCAGATCGATTAGTTCGAGTTGCAAAATTTGTACCAAAAAATGCACGATTGGCCGATATTGGATCGGATCATGCTTACTTACCTGCGTATTTAGCTATTAATAAAATTATTTCATATGCTGTTGCTGGAGAAGTAGCTAAAGGGCCTTATGAAAATGCCGTAACAGAAATTAATACAGAACGATTAGACCACATGATAATGCCAAGATTAGCTAATGGGTTAAAGGCAATTAAATTAGACGATAATATTGATACTATCACAATTGCCGGAATGGGTGGCCCTTTAATAAAGGATATATTTACTGCCGATTTAGAAAAATTAACGGGTGTCCGTCGTTTAATTATTCAACCTAATGTTGGACAAAAATTAATAAGAGAATGGTTAATGGATCATTCATATCAAATTATTGATGAAGATATTGTCGAAGACGACCATCATGTCTATGAAATTATTGTTGCTGAGAAAGTTAACACTAAAATGAGCTACTCGATATTAGATTTAAAGTATGGACCTAAATTAAGAATTGAGCAAAGCGATGTATTCAAAGCTAAATGGCACAAGCAAATGGAAAAAAAGCGTAAAGTTTTAAAAAATTTTGAGGCAGCAAATAAAGTTCCTATTGATAAAAAAAGGATATTAGAAGTTGATATCAAAGAAATTGAGGAGATGCTGGGATGACAAAAATTATTGATTTAGTCAATCAATTCGAAGTATTTGCTCCAAAAAGTATGGCTGAAATTGGTGATCCAGTAGGCCTACAATTAGGTGATATTAATAATACTGTTACTAAAGTAATGACAACTTTAGATGTTCGTCCAGAAGTTGTCCAAGAAGCAATTAATAAAAATGTAGATTTTATTTTCGCACATCATCCATTAATATTTAGACCGGCAAAAAATTTGGATACTACGAATCCTCAAAATAAAATGTATGCCGATTTATTGAGTCATAATATAACAGTGTATGCAGCTCATACTAATTTAGACAATGTTACAGGTGGGATGAATGATTGGTTAGCGAGTCGTTTAAAATTACAAGAAACAATCCCGTTAGTGCATACAAATAGTTCAGATTATGGAATGGGTCGAATCGGAAATTTAACTAGTCCTATGACTGTTATTGAATTTTCTGAATATTGTAAGAAGCAATTTAACATAAGTGGATTAAGACTGATTTCTAATGATTTGACGCAATCAATTAAGCGTGTTGCAGTTCTAGGTGGTGATGGTGGTAAATTTTATCATGAGGCAATTAAGCAGCAGGCGGATGTTTACGTAACAGGAGATGTCTACTACCACACGGCTCATGACATGTTAGCAGAAGGGTTGTCAGTTATTGATCCGGGCCATCATGTTGAAAGTATCTGTAAAGCACAATTGAAACGGTTATTTGGAGAATGGAATCTAGAAAATAATTGGCAAATTGAGATTATTGAATCAGATATTAATACAGATCCATTTCAGTTTATTTAATTTTAAAATTAGAGTATGATTAGAGATATTAAATAATAGATTAGGAGATACGCTATCATGACAAAATATGAAGAATTAATTCCACGTTTTATTAAGTATGTTAAAGTAGAAACTCGTTCTGATGAAAATTCAGGGGTAACTCCTTCAACGCAAACTCAAGTTGAATTTGCGAAAGAATTAAAGGAAGAACTTTTACAAATTGGATTAAAGGATGCACGTATTTCTAAAAAAAGTGGGTATGTTTTAGCAACATTACCAAGTAATTTAGAAGCTGGTAAAAACGTTAAAGCGGTTGGTTTTATTTCACATATGGATACAGCTGCATTTACAGCAGAGGGTGTTAACCCCCAATTCGTTGAAAATTATGATGGCGAATCTGATATTAATCTTGACGATGATGGTAAATTTAAACTAACTATTAAAGAATTTCCAAATTTAAAAAATTATAAAGGCAATACATTAATTACAACAGATGGTTCAACACTATTAGGATCAGATGATAAATCGGGAGTAGCTGAAATTATTACTGCTGTAGCTTATTTAGTTGCACATCCTGAAATTAAGCATGGTGACATTAAAGTTGGTATTGGACCTGATGAGGAAATTGGGGTAGGTGCTGATAAATTTGACGTAGCCGATTTTGGAGCTGATTTAGCTTACACTGTTGATGGTGGACCATTAGGTGAATTAGAATATGAAACATTTAATGCTGCTCAAGCAGTCGTTTCAATTCAAGGTAAGGAAGTTCATCCTGCAACTGCTAAAGGTGTTTTAATTAATGCAAGTAAGTTAGCAAATCAATTTGACTCATTATTACCACAAGATGAAGTACCTGAAAAAACTGAAGGCCGCGAAGGTTTTTACCATTTAATTTCAGTAGAAGGTACAGTTGATGAAGCAAAAATGGTATATATTATTCGTGATCATGATCGCCAAAAATTCGAAGATCGCAAAAAGTATATGATGGGTATTGCTGATAAAATGAATGCTGATTTTGATTCTGAACGTGTGACAATTGATATGGTAGATCAATATTACAATATGCGTGAAGTAATCGAGAAGGATATGACTGTTGTGACTGTTGCTAAAGAAGCTATGGAAAATTTAGCAATTAAACCGGATATCTATCCAGTACGTGGTGGGACAGATGGTTCAAAAATCTCATTCATGGGATTACCAACACCAAATATATTTGCTGGAGCAGAAAATATGCATGCGCGATTTGAATTTGTTTCAGTTGAAACAATGGAAAAAGCAACGGATGTTGTTCTAGAAATTATAAAATTAGTATCTGAAGAAACAAAATAGGTATTATTAAATAGTGTGGATGAGTTAAACTAGAGGACATATTGAGACCTTTCTTTCTCAAATTTTTCCTTATAGTCTTATAAAGCCAAAAAAAAGATAAACTAATTAGTTTATCTTTTTTTATTTATCTGATTTAGGATCTTTGAGAATGGCGTAGAGGCAATTTACGACAATTAAGCCGGTAACTGCAAAAATAATACCGATTAACAAAACTGGTGCAAACAATGTACCAGTTAGTGAGCTTACGATATAACCAATTACTTCACCAAAAATGAAGCCCCAAAAGAGAATTGTTAATTGTTTCATCATAGAACAGCACCTCACATTCAAAGCTAATTTTAGCACAAATAATTATTTTTGCAAAAGCTTTTTAGTGTCTATTGGGTATTGTTAAAAAGTTTTGTATAATAACATTAATAGATACGTGAAAAGGGGGATAAAATGTTTGTTCCGTTAAAAGTTAAAAGTTCATTCAGCTTATTACAAAGCACCACTAAAATTAATGATCTTGTTCAAAGTGCTAAAAGTAAAGGCTATAAAGCAATTGCCTTAACAGATAATAATACATTGTATGGTGCAATTGATTTTTATAATGCCTGTCAAAAAGCTGAAATTAAGCCAATTATCGGACTAACGTTAGATATCTCCGGTTTAATCGAAACAAACCATGAATATGAATTGACCTTTATTGCAAAAGATAAACAAGGTTATCAAAATTTAATGCAATTATCGACCTTAAAAATGACCTTAAATGATGATAAGTTAAACTTTAGTAGTTTAACTAACTATTTAGACGGTTTATTTATATTATCACCTAGTGAAAAAAGTGAATTTAGTTATTTAATTGAACAAAGTCAAATATCCGATGCAAAAGAATTATTAGCCAAATATCAAAGCTTAATAGGTTCAGAAAATATTCGAGTTGGCCTATCTCACTTAATGGATAAAATTACGGCACAATCAATTAAATCTTTAGCTCAAAATTTTGATATTCGTGTAATTGCGCTAGATGAAGTAGCTTATTTGGATGCTGAAAATCAGTTTGATATTGATGTGTTAAAGGCAATTAGTACTGGTGAAACGATTTTAATTAATAAAGTTGATGAACAAATTCAGGGAGAATATGCATTAAGAAATCCAAAAGAGATAACGGAGCAATATCAAGAATTGCTAATGGCAGATGCAATTCAAGAAACCCAAAATTTAGCAGATGAAACGTCTCTGGAATTAACATTCTCACAACCCAAACTACCTGAGTATCCATTACCTAATAATGAAACAGCACATAGTTATTTGAGAAGTATGTGTAATACTGGATTAAATGAGCGGTTTCCAAATGGTGTACCTAAGGAATATAAACAAAGATTAGAACTTGAGTTAAACGTTATTCAACAAATGGGATTTGAAGATTACTTTTTAATCGTTTGGGATATTATGAACTATGCTCATTCGCAAAATATTATAACTGGCCCAGGACGAGGGTCATCTGCTGGATCGATCACAGCCTACGTTTTAACGATTACGGATGTTGATCCAATTAAATATAATTTATTGTTTGAACGTTTTTTGAATTCAAAACGTGTTCAGATGCCGGATATTGATTTAGATATTCCAGATGATAAACGTGGACTAATCCTTAATTATTTACATCAAAAATATGGACATTATCACATGGCTCAAATTATTACATTTGGCACAATGGCAGCAAAACAGGCTTTGAGGGATGTTGGTCGAGTATTTGGTGTATCACCTTTTGAAATGAAAGGGTGGAGTGATTCAATTCCAAATGTTTTGAAAATTACGTTGACAGAGGCGCTAGCACAATCACAAAAATTACGTAATTTAGTTAATGATAGTTCCAAAAATAAAAATATTTTTACAATTGCGCAGCATATCGAAGGGATTCCAAGACACTACTCTACGCATGCAGCAGGGGTCGTATTGAGCCAAATTGATTTACGAGAAGTGGTTCCGTTACAAAATGGAAGTGAGGATATTCTTTTAACGCAGTATTCTAAAGATATAGTTGAAAATGTTGGTTTATTAAAAATCGATATTTTAGGTCTACGTAATTTAAATATTTTAGATCAAGCTGTAACACAGGTTAAAAAGAATTATCAAGCAGACTTCAATCCAGCATTCATTAATTTAGAAGATGAAAAAACATTAGCTCTTTTTAGATTAGGTGATACATCCGGTGTTTTCCAATTTGAATCTAATGGTATCAAAAATGTTTTAAAAAAATTACAACCAACATCTTTTGAAGATATCGCAGCTGTAAATGCGTTATATCGGCCGGGTCCGATGGAAAATATAGATACATTTATTGCACGAAAACATCATCTTGAAAAAATAACATTTCCGGACAATAGTTTAAAACAAATTCTTGAGTCAACCTATGGTGTATTAGTTTATCAGGAGCAGGTTATGCAGGTCGCATCAAAGATGGGTAATTTTACACTTGGTGAAGCTGATTTACTACGCCGAGCAATGAGTAAAAAGAAAAAAAAGACTATTGATGAAATGCGTACTCAGTTTATCAATGGGGCATATGATAATGGAATTCAAGAAGATGTAGCTAAAACAGTTTATAGTTATATTGAGCAGTTTGCTAATTATGGATTTAATCGTTCACATGCCGTTGCCTATAGTAAAATTGCTTTTCAATTAGCCTATATTAAAGCTAATTTTCCAGCTGCATTTTTTGAAGCTATTTTAAATTCCGTTGGTAATAATCCGCAAAAAATAAAAGAATACTTAGTGGAAGCAAAGCAATATCATGTAATAATTAAATTACCTGATATTAATATGAGCGAGGTAGGTTTTAGTTTAAGACAAAATATTGTTTTATTTGGATTAAATAGTATTAAAGGACTTAGAAAAGACTTTATTGAACATATCATTACATTACGGAAAAAAGAATTGTTCACAGATTTCCAATCCTTCCTGCATCGGATAGATAAAAAATATTTAAATGAGGAAAATATTTCAGCTTTAATATATTCTGGGTGTTTTGATCAATTTGAATATAATCGTGCTGAGTTGATTAGTGCTCTACCAGAATTAATTAGTAGTATTGATTTAAGTGGAAATAATACTAATTTATTTGAATTATTAACACCTAAGATAGCAAGACAATCAAACTTTCCATTAATGGTTCGATTAGAAAAAGAATCACAATATTTAGGTGCGTATCTTTCGGGACATCCGGTTGAGAAGTATCGGAAACAGCTAAATCAAAGCGATTTTAAAAAAATATCGGAAATATCTGATAAGACACATGTAACCATTTTAGTTAATCTTACGAGAGTAAAAGTTATTCGAACAAAGAAGGGTCAACAAATGGCCTTTGTAAATGGTTCGGATGAAACAAGTGAGATTGATTTGACAATATTTCCTGATTTATTTCGACAGAAAGAATCTTTACTTGAAAAAAATAAGGTCGTTGTCGTTTCGGGGGATGTTGAAACAAATAGAGGATTACAAATTATTGTTAAAAAAATAGAATTAGCAGATGATTATTTTAAACGAATAACTCAAAAAAAATGGTTTTTGAAGATTACTAAAGAAACAACAAATGAAAAAATAGAAAAATTAATGCAAACCATGAAAATAAGGTTAGGTCAAACACCGGTTATTTTGTACTATGAAAAAGACAATCGTAAAATTAGTTTAGATAGAACTTATTGGTTAAGGAACGACAAAGAAACACATACAGCGCTTACAAAAATATTAGGTTCTGAAAATGTCGTCATTAAGTAATTTATTCTTGAAAATACTGAAAATATTTTCACATTTAACAAGACAACTTTTCTGAAAAGTGTTAATATAGTGAGTGAAATATGTACTTAAATTACTTATTGAGGTGAAGAAATGAAACGCATTGGTATTTTAACAAGTGGTGGAGATGCGCCAGGTATGAACGCTTCAGTTCGTGCTGTTGCACGTCGTGTAATTGGTGAAGGATTAGAAGCATACGGTATTAATTATGGTTTTGCTGGTTTAGTTGCTGGCGATATTCATAAAATTGAATATGCTGACGTTGATGATGTTATTCAACGCGGTGGAACAATGTTATATTCAGCCCGTTATCCTGAATTTGCAACTGCTGAAGGACAATTAAAAGGTATCGAACAACTTAAAAAGTTCGGTATCGATGCTTTAGTTGTTATCGGTGGGGATGGTTCATACCATGGTGCTTTAGCACTCACAAAACGTGGATTTAACGCTGTTGGTATTCCAGGAACAATCGATAATGATATTCCTGATACAGATTTCACAGTTGGATTTGATACAGCTGTTAACACAGCTCTTGATGCAATTGATCGTATTCGCGATACTGCTCGTTCACATCAACGTACGTTTATCGTTGAAGTAATGGGTAGAAATGCTGGAGATATTGCTTTATGGTCCGGTATTGCTGGTGGTGCTGATGTTATTGTTATTCCTGAAAAAGGATATAACATGCAAGAAATTGCAGACAAGCTCAACAGTAACCGTGAACATGGTAAAGATTCAGGAATTATCGTATTAGCTGAAGGTGTTATGGGAGCTAGTGAATTTGCTGCTGAATTAGACACATATGGTAATTTTGAAACACGTGTGACTATTTTAGGCCATACACAACGTGGTGGCGTACCAACTGCCAAAGATCGTGTCTTAGCAAGTCGTTTTGGTGATTATGCTGTTCAACTTCTTATGGAAGGTAAAGGCGGATTAGCAATTGGTATTAAAGACAACAAATTAGTTGCTGAAGATATTGTTGCAACGCTTGAAGAACATAAACATCATACAGATTTGAGTCTTTTAGACTTAAATACACGACTTTCAACACCAAAATAATATAATACTGTTATTGTTATTTATAAATAATAAGTAAACTAAGAGGAGATCATAATCTAATGAAAAAAACTAAAATCGTAAGTACACTTGGTCCAGCCAGTTCAGATCTTGATACAATTGTTAAATTAATCGAAGCCGGTGCTAATGTTTTCCGTTTCAACTTTTCTCATGGTGACCATGAAGAACATTTAGGTCGTATGACATTAGTTCATGAAGCAGAAAAAATTACTGGTAAAATGGTTGGTATCATGCTTGATACTAAAGGTGCAGAAATCCGTACTACTGTTCAAAAAGAAGGTAAAATCAACTTTGAAATTAATGATATTGTTCGTATTTCAATGGATGATTCACTTGAAGGAACAAAAGAAAAGATTGCTGTTACTTACCCAGGTTTAATTGAAGATGTTCATGTTGGAGGCCACGTATTGTTTGATGATGGTCTTATCGATATGAGAATTGATGAAATTGATACAGCTGCTAACGAATTAGTAACAACTGTTATGAATTCTGGTCGTTTAGGTTCACGTAAAGGTGTTAACGCTCCTGGTGTATCAATTAACTTACCTGGTATTACTGAAAAAGATTCAGACGATATTCGTTTTGGTTTAGATCAAAACATTGATTTCATTGCTGCAAGTTTTGTACGTAAACCAGCTGATGTTTTAGATATCCGCGCTTTACTTGAAGAAAAAGGAATGGAACATGTTCAAATCTTCCCTAAGATTGAATCACAAGAAGGTATCGATAATATTGATGCTATTATGGAAGTTTCTGAAGGATTAATGATTGCCCGTGGCGATATGGGTGTTGAAATTCCTGCTGAAAATGTTCCTTTAGTTCAAAAAGACTTAATCAAAAAATGTAACGCTTTGGGCAAACCAGTTATTACTGCTACTCAAATGCTTGATTCAATGCAAGAAAACCCACGTCCTACACGTGCTGAAGCATCTGATGTTGCTAATGCCGTATTTGATGGAACAGATGCAACAATGCTTTCAGGTGAAAGTGCTAATGGTGACTACCCTGTAGAATCAGTTGCAACAATGGCTCGTATTGATGAAAAATCTGAAAATGCATTGCGTGCACATAGCTCATTTGCATTAAATGAATTTGACAAAAATGATGTTACTGAAACTATTGGTCGTGCTGTTGCTGAAACAGCTGATAGCTTAGGTATTAAAACTATCATCGCTGCTACAAAATCTGGTCAAACAGCACGTATGATTTCTAAATACCGTCCTGACTCAGATATTTTAGCTATTACTTTTGACGAACAAACTCGTCATGGTTTATCAGTTAACTGGGGTGTTCACCCAATCATTGCTGAAAAACCAGCATCAACAGATGCATTGTTTAGTTTAGCAACTGAAAAAGCTAAAGAATTAGGTTTCGCTAAAAAAGGTGACCTTATCTTAATCACTGCTGGTCTTCCAGTTGGTGAAAAAGGAACAACAAACAGTTTGAAAGTTCAATTAGTAGACTAATTATATTAAGGTTCAAGTACATGATGAACCTAAGTTAGTATATCGGTAAGACATTGGTGACGAAAAATGTTATTGGGTTAATCATGAATATAATTGACTAATTAAGATAATATTGATCAGGTTGTATCAATCCTTACTTGAATATTTTAAAATTGGAAAAGGGGCTGTGACATAAGTCCCTTCAATAAAGTTCAAAATAAGGCTCCGGAAATCATTTTTTGATTTCTGGAGCCTTATTTCTTTTTATTTAAAAAAATATAGAAAACAGAAGTATTATTTACCTCCTAAACTGGCTAATTTTTGGATATTTAATGCCATTACTATCAAACCTGCTTCCTTTTTAACCTTCTCAATCCCTCGCAATAGAAATTGATTGAACGGCAAAGAGGCCTTCATTCGACCAAAAACGGATTCTACATCAATTTTACGGTGCGCGTAAATTTGACCCGTTTCTGGTTCAGAAAGTCGTTCACATTGTTGTGCCTTAAAATATTCCCAAGATCCGTTAACTTGAATCTTACGACGTGCACCTCTAAGTGTTTTAGCCGCAGGAATAATTATCTGATTCTCATCTAGTAACTCTGCTTGATATTCTTTAAATTCACGAACTATTCCATATTTATCGGTTCTTTTCCGATACGCTTTAAAGTTAAATCGCACGCCGTGCGGATCAATATAGTAATCATTATTTTCATGATAATCCCAGTTCATAACTTTTCTATCATCAGTTCGCCATTTTTTGCTTTGTTCTCTAATCATGGTACCGTAAGGAATTATAGCAGTTTGATTTGGTAATTCATCTTCAATGAAACGATAGTTTGATTCTGATCCATATCCGGCATCGGCAACAATGTATTTATCTAATTTATTATGAGTACTTAACGTTTTAAGAAACGGTTGAAGTGTTCTAGTATCTGTTGGATTTTGAAATAATTGGTAGCCCAAAATAAATTGGTTACTGGTCGCAATTTGTAAGTTATAAGCTGGCTTAAGTTGACCATTTAACATTGGATCTTCTTTAATACGCATAAAAGTTGCATCATGATCAGTTTTAGAATAGCTATTTCGAGTACCGTATATTTTCATTTGTGCTTCATGTTCACTTAATTTATGTTGGCGTTTAGTTAATTGATTCTTCTTAGATTTTAGGGTTCTTCGAATTCTTTTAGCTGGATTGGGACTTATCTTCTTAGTTCTTGAAACTTCCTGGTCTAATGCTACTAATTTCTGATCAAGTCGATCGATAACTTCTTCAATCATTTCTAGTGTTAGATTGGAGCCTTCTGGGACTTTACAAGCAGCATGCGCTGTTTTTAATTCAACTAGTAGCTCTAAAATCGCTTCGCGATTCATTTGATCAAAACGTATTGTATTCTTTTTCCAAATAAAACTATATTTATTAGCATTAGCCAAAACCTTAGTACCATCAATAAAGATGGCATCACTAATCATATTTTGTTGTCGTAAATATTCGACTAAGGTATCTAAACTGCGATCAATTAAATCAGTTAATTCATTCGACGTTCTAAATCGGACAATAGTTCGGTAAGATGGCATTTGCTCTTGTGTTAACCAACGTGCCGATAAATTTTCTTGTGCTAGTAAGGCGACCCGACGACTACTAAAAACACCTCGAGTTATAGCAAAAAGATATAACTTCAATAAAGCTGAAAGATTATATTCACGGGGGCGACCAAAAAGATAAGGTTCTTTTATTTCTAATTTTTCGATTAGCGTATTGATATAACACGCAGTGTTATTCTTTTCTGGTATATAGTCAGTTGAGATGGCTAAACAAGTCTGATTTATGTTATAATAATTTTGCATTTTTAAGTCCTTTCGAGGATTAAATTAAGGAGCATTGGGGGTCGAAGGCCAGTGTTCCTTTTTATTTTTCTAATTAGATAATATATTAAAAAGTAGTAAAAAGAAACAAGTCTCCCGAAATCAAAAAAGATTTCGGGAGACTTGTTTAATATCATATTGAAGAGACTTATGTCACAGCCCCTTTTTTATTACACAATATTTCTATTCAATTGGCTATTAAGCCTAATATCAGGTAAAATGTGAGTATGTAATTTTAAAATATGAATAAAGAAATATAAAATAATATTTTTTTGAATGGGAGAAATAAATGAGTTCAATAATGGGACAAGTTGTTACCGCAATGGTAACTGATGAGAATGATACAGAATTTTTAGTACAAAAAGATAGTATAACAATGCATTTATTGAAAGATGAAAAAAACAGTCAATTAGCGAACGGTTCGATGGTTACAGGCTTTGTGTATGAGAACGAAGATCATGATTTGAGTTTATCAACAATAATTCCTAGAGCTGGCATTGATCAATATGCATTCGGAGACGTTGTAAAAGTTAGAAGAGATTTAGGTGTCTTCGTTGACATTGGTTTACCAGACAAAGATGTAGCAGTTTCACTAGATGATTTACCAGAAATGAAATCACTTTGGCCAAAAGCTGGTGATCGATTAATGGTTGGACTTAAAATTGATGCCAAAGATCGTATTTGGGGTGATGTTGCGGACGAAGAAATGTTTCGATCAATTGCTAAGAAACCTGATGACTCATTAAAAAATAAAAATATGAAATTTACAGTTATTCGCTTAAAAATGATTGGAACTTTTGTAATTACTGATGATGATTATCTTGGATTTATCCATCCATCTGAAAGATTTAATGAACCTAGATTAGGTCAAGTATTAGAAGGACGTGTAATTGGAATTAGAACTGACGGTACAATTAATCTATCTATCAAACCACGTGCCTATGAAGCAATTAGTGATGATGCAGCAATGTTGATTGCTGCATTAAGTCATAATGATGAAAAAACATTACCTTTTACTGATAAAAGTAATCCAGAAGACATTAAAGAATATTTTGGTATCAGCAAAGGTCAATTTAAGAGAGCTGTTGGACATCTGCTAAAAGAGCGTTATGTTAAACAAGAAGATGGTAATCTTATTTTAATAAAAATGCCTGAGGAATTTGAAACTAATAATGATGAATTAATTAACGAAACAGATGATTAATAGAAAACTATTTTAGTAGGTAAGAGATAATAAATAAAATTATTTGAAAATATAATTTATTAGTTCAACGTTAAATTAATATATCGGTAACAAACAAGTATATTAGTTATTTTTAAATATATGAATTGTCTCATGAATGCCGTGCGTGTAGAGGAGAACAATAATGCTTATTAAGTATAAGAATGATTATGAAAAAATTGCGATGGGCTTGTTGTCATTTATACCTGACTTGAAGGATGTTACTAGAATTAATTTAGCAATTAAAGGTTATCAAGATACAGAAAATCGAGATTTGTATCTTTGGAAAAATGAGGCAGGTAATTTTACTGGTATAGTTGGTATTGAAAATGATGGCAACGTTGTCGTAGTTCGGGCAATATCATTGAGTCCAGATGAAAGACATAAAAAAGTTAGTTTTTTGATTCTGAACGCTGTATTATCGCTATATCCTGATAAAAAAATCATGGGTACAATTGATACTACAAAATTAATTGAAAAATGGGAAATGCAAAAAAATGAGTCAAAAATTTAAATCTATTAGTCAGGTAACATTAAAATTAACCTCTTTTGAAGGACCACTTGATTTGTTACTGCATTTAATCAAAGATTCTGAGATGGATATTTATGATATTCAAATTTCAGAAATAACAGAGCAATATTTAACTATTATTAAAGATACTACGAATATGTCATTAGATGTGATTGGTCAATATTTAGTGATGGCTTCAACGTTGATGAAAATTAAGAGTCAAATGTTATTACCGGCAGAATTTTCCAATGTAGAGGAAACTCAAACTGATCCAAGGGCAAGTCTAGTCGAACAATTAATTGAATATCAAATTTTTAAAGAGGCGGCTGGAGAGTTGAGCGTCAGGGAAAATAAACGTGCGAATTATTTTTCTAAGGAACAAAGTAGTATTCCTAAAAATAGATTTGATAAACCTCAACTTGATATACCTGGCCTGGATTTAGAAACACTTGAGAATGCTTTTAAAAGAGTTTTAATAAAGCAAATAAATCATCAACCAATTGAGAAAAAAATTAATGTGCAACTAGCATCACTCTCTGATAAAATATCAGAAATAAAAAAAATCATTCTAAATTCAAATAAGAGTTTAATATTTAGTGATTTTTTTGAAATAACAACAACGGTTGATGAAATTGTTGTTACTTTTCTGGCAATATTAGAACTTTCAAAATTAAACCAAATTAAATTGAAACAAGCAAATAGCCATGAAATGATTCAGATTTTAAAAATTGAACCATAGATTATTGTATTAAGGAGGTACGAAGGTGAGTCATTTAGCAAATATTGAAGGACTTTTATTTGTGAGTGGGGATCAAGGAATATCTCTAGCAGAATTATCTAGATTAACTGGATTATTGAAATCAGCAGTTAAAGAACAACTTGAAAAATTATCATTAAAGTATAAAAATGATATAAATTCTAGCTTGGAGCTAATTCAATATAATGATTGTTATCAATTAGTAACAAAAGAGAAATTAGCAGATTTAATTAAAGATTATTTTGAAAATCCTAATTCAAGAAGACTTTCTAATGCAGCACTGGAAACGCTAGCTATCATTGCTTATAAACAACCAGTGACACGACTTGTAATTGATGATATCCGAGGAGTTCAAAGTTCAGGATCACTGCAAAAATTGATTGCTTTAGATCTAATTCGTGAAAATGGACGTCTTGATGTACCAGGAAGACCTATTATATATGTAACAACGACGCAATTTTTAAATTATTTTGGATTAACTGAACTAAAAGAACTTCCAGTGATTAGTGAAAATCAAGATTTTGATGGAGAAATAGGTAAACTTTTTTTAAATAATTTTAACGAAAAATTACAAGAAAATGAGGAATAATATGGCAGAGGCAGAAAGATTACAAAAAGTTATGGCGCAATCAGGTGTTGCGTCACGAAGACAATCCGAAAAAATGATTTCAGAAGGTCATGTTAAGGTGAATGGTAAGGTTGCAAGTGAGTTGGGTATTAAGGTCACAAGTGAAGATAAAATTGAAGTTGATGGTATTCGTTTAAATGAAGAACCATTAGTCTATTATTTATTCTACAAACCAAGAGGAGTTATTTCGGCTGTTAAGGATAATAAAGATCGTAAGGTTGTTACGGATTATTTTCCAGGTGTAAGGGAAAGAATTTATCCAGTCGGTCGATTAGATTATGATACTTCTGGATTATTATTAATGACAAATGATGGTGAGTTAGCCAACAAAATGACTCATCCAAAGTATAAGATTGACAAAACTTACGTCGCTAAAGTGAATGGTATTCCATCTAATGATGATTTAAAAACGTTACGTCAAGGAATTGTAATTGATGGTAAGAAAACGGCTCCTGCTCATTCAAAAATTATTTCAGCAGATAAAAATAAGCAAAAAGCAATTGTTTCATTAACAATTCATGAAGGCCGAAATCATCAAGTTAAAAATATGTTGGCAGAGGTCGGACATCCAGTGGAAAAATTAAAACGTGAAACTTATGGATTCTTAGATTTATATGGATTAACTTCGAGTCAATACCGTGAGTTATCTGAAGAAGAAGTTCATGCATTGAAAAGTATCGCCGAGCGTAAATAATTGTAACTTATTTTATCCTATGTTATATTTTGTAGCGTAATAAAATATTTGGTTCGTCTTCAGGGGCAGGGTGTAATTCCCGACCGGCGGTTATAGTCCGCGACCCACATTGTATATGTGGCTGGACTGGTGTAATTCCAGTACCGACAGTTAAAGTCTGGATAAAGAAGATAGGGCTTATTTGAGTAAGTAATTTCAAATGAACTCTGTTAATCTTTAGTGATTAATGGCGTTCATTTTTATTTACTTGAAAGGTTCTTCATTGAAGATGGCCTTCCAGGAGGTTTTCTAGTATGAATCGGTCACCAGTTTATAAAGTTGTGATTACAGCGTTCTTAGCTGCAATCTCATACGTATTAATGTTTTTATCTTTCCCAGTAATTTTTCCGTATTTAAAAATTGATTTTAGTGATTTACCAATTTTAATTGGATTTTTTATTTTGGGACCAATGAGCGGTGTGATGGTTGCCGTCGTTCGTTCATTGCTGTATCTAGTTTCAACTGGAACAGATATTGCCAGCTTGATAGGTGTTGGAAGTAATTTCTTAGCATCAATGGCGGTATCATTTCCAGCATATTATCTTCTCAAAGGTAAAGGAAACCTTAAGCCAACACTTGGAAAGAGTATTTTGGCAGTTTTAGTGAGTACCTTTGTACTAACTGCTGTATTATCTATTGCAAATTATTTTGTAATTCTACCAGTGTACTTGAATGTTATCGGTATGAATATCGGAATGTCAGTATCCAAGTACGTTATTGTTGGTATTGTTCCTTTTAATATTATAAAAGGAATTCTGGTCGTTGGGTTATTTAGTCTTTTATATCAGAGAATGTATGGTTGGGTTCAGTTAAATAATAAAAAATATAAACAACTATAGTATAATTAATGAGGGAGAATTCTTAAGTGATTCTTCCTCATTTTATTTTATAAGGATGGTATTTTATGGTTGAAGATTATCTCTTACAAATGTTTAATGTCGAATATCGGCGACCTAATGTAATATTTAGCATTATTACAGGTCGGAATACTGTTTCCAATATATATTGGGGAATGCGTTATGATTTGCTAGATTATTTTAGTATTGATCCTCAATTTACAAATGAAATATATCAAAAAATACTTTCTAAGTTGAAACAAAATAAATTACTCACTGAATCTAATGGGCAAGTTCGGTTAACGCAAAATGGTTTAATTCGACAAAAAAAAGCGAAAAGCGATTTATATCAAATTAAGCACCCTAAATTAATAAATCAATATAAATTTAATGAATGGTCAGAAACTTGTATTTTAGCTATACAAGTTGTATCTGAACTTAGCTTTGTTAATCGTCATTATTATCCTGTCGTAACATCCGAATTAACTAAATTTAATATCAAAAAATGGATTTCTAATAATGACAAAACAATACTAACAAAACAAGTTAATTTAGAATTACGATTGTTCGTGCAAAAAATTGATACAAATTCTAGTTTAATATTTATGAACAAATTAATTGGTCATAATCTTAATGGATTGACCAATAAACAGTTAGCAAATGAGTTGAATCTATCAGAAATGGAGATTCAATTAATATACAGAGATACAATAAATTTTTTTGCTAGTTGGATTGAGGAGCAAAAACAAAGTGTGTTCAAAGAATTAGTTCAGTCAATTCTAAAAACAGGAATTATTTCTGAAAGTGCAAAGGAAACGATGAGATTAATTACTATGGGCCTATCTGTTAATGATGTGGCTAAAAGTAGAGGATTGAAGACTAGTACAATTTTTGAACATTTACTTGAATTAGCAATGATTAGTGAAAAATTTCCATTTGATACTTTTTTAACAAAAAAAATAGTTAATGATTTATCTGAAATTATGGGGAGAGATATTGATCAAGTACCTTTTAAAATAATACAAAATAAGAAACCTGATATAAATTTTTTCGATTATCGTTTGTATCAAATTTATAGGAGTAAAATAGATGTCCAAAATTAATTTAAAAGAAAAATTGATGGAATACTTTGGATTCGATTCATTTATGATAGGCCAAGAAGAAACCATAGAAACTATCTTATCTGGTCAAGACACGTTATCAGTACTACCTACAGGGACTGGGAAATCATTGTGTTATCAGTTAGCTGGCTATCTTATGAATGGTACGACAGTTATCGTTTCACCGTTGTTATCTTTAATTCAAGATCAAGTTAGTCAATTTAATTTTCGTGGTAATGGGACAGCTATTGGATTAACATCAATATTGAGTTATTCTGAAAAAAAATATGTGTTAAAAAATATACAATCTTATAAATTTGTTTATTTATCTCCTGAAATGCTAAGTCAATTTGAAGTGATAAATGCCCTTAAACAAATAGATGTATCACTATTTGTTGTAGATGAGGCACATTGTATCTCCACTTGGGGACCAGATTTTAGGCCTGATTATTTGGATTTGAATAATGCAATTGTGAAACTTGGTACACCTTGCGTTTTGGCGTTGACAGCCACAGCTGCACTAAATATTCAGAATGATATTATGACACAATTAAAAACAGAAGGTCGAGATTTTCATAAAATCATTAAATCGGTTAATAGAAGTAATATTTTTTTAAGTGTCTTAAAAGTGCATGATGAATCTGATAAAAATAAGCAATTATTAAATTTATTGAATAAAATCAAGGGTGTTGGAATCGTTTATTTCTCGAGCAAGAAAAAGGCAAATGAGGTCTCAGATTTAATAAATAATAACACTGGATTAAGGTCTGAACCGTACCATGCTGACTTGAATGATATGGCAAGGTATACGGTACAAAGACAATTTATGGAAAATCAAATAGATGTTATATGTGCAACAAGCGCTTTTGGTATGGGTATTAATAAGAAAGATATTAGATACGTTATCCATTATCATATGCCCGCTGATTTTGAAAGCTACGTACAAGAATTTGGCCGATCTGGACGAGATGGCCAGCAGAGTATCGCAATTGTTTTTTCTCAAGAAAATGATGTGTTTCTACAAAGAAACTTAATTGATTTAACCATTCCAGATGATGATTTTATTAGGATGTATTTTAAAAAACATAAGGAATTAGTTGGTCTTGGAGAAGAAAAAGGTAAACTGTTAGATTATTACTATGAGAAACAAAGCTCAGTTGAAGAGGTGCAGTTCCTTTTTAGACAAAGGAAAATTGAAAAAGAAACTGGATTACAAAATATGATAATGTTTGTTAATTCAAGTAATTGTCGAAAGCAACAAATTTTAAACCATTTTGGAGAATCGAAATTAATAGAACATGATGAATTCTGTTGCTCAGCGTTATTTAATGTGGATGTACTTCAAAAGATTGGATTAGAAAAAAAGATAATCAAAAATGATGACAAGCAGTTAATTCAATCAACAGATAATATTATTTCAAGATTGTTTAAATTATCTTGAGAATAATTTGGATTATTATGGTAAAATAATGATAATTGTTTTTAGGAGGATTGAAAAATGAGTGATAAAAAAGATAATTCAGAAAAAAAGCCTTGGGAAAAATCATTCGAAGACGATAGAGACGATAATGGAAATTATTCTCGATCAGCGAATAGACGTAAAAGTAAAAATAGTTCATTATTAACTACGGGGTTATTAGTTGTTTTTGTAGCTATTATTATTGGAACGATTGCTTTTTATATTGTTGAAAGTAACAAAGTATACCAACCAGAAGATAGAACCACAAGCGAGAGTTCAGTAAGTAAAAAAATAGTTACCAAAACTGATGATTCTGATAGTTCTAGCTCAAGTGCTAAGAAAAGCTCTGAATCAAAAGAAAAAGCTAGTTCTGAATCGAAAGAAAAAGCATCAAAAGAAAAAGCTAGCTCTGAATCAAAAGAGAAAGCTAGTTCTAGCACTAATTCAAGCTCTAGCTCAGCGTCTAGTGAATCAACCAGCTCTGATAGTTCATCAAGTGCATCTTCAAAGTCATATGTAACTGTCGAAGCAGGACAAGGCATATATCGTGTTGCAGCAAACAATGGGTTAACTACAGAACAACTTCTACAAATGAATCCAGGGTTGACTACTTCTATTAGTGCAGGACAAAAAATAAGAGTTAAATAATATACATATGGGATTGATATCTAATCAATCCCATTTTTATGGAGGAATTACTTGATGAAAAATAATATCCAAATTGCAATTGACGGACCGGCATCCGCAGGAAAAAGCACTGTCGCTAAATTAGTTGCTAAAAAATTAAATTATGTTTATTGCGACACTGGGGCAATGTATCGAGCAATTACTTTTGAAGCAATGGCAAAGAATGTTGCGCTGGATAATGATGATAAGTTAGTTAGTCTATTAAAAGATACAATAATTTCTTTTAAACCAGCAAATCCAGAACAATTAGTCTATATAAACAATATAGACATAACACAAGCAATTAGGCAACCTGAGGTAACTAATAATGTTTCAACGGTTGCTGCTCAAGAAGGTGTACGCAAGGAATTAGTTAAAAGACAACAAGAAATTGCCGAAGATGGATCAATTGTTATGGATGGTCGTGATATCGGAACGACAGTATTACCAAATGCTGAAGTTAAAATATTCTTAGTTGCGAGTGTTAAAGAACGTGCTCTTCGCCGATTTAAGGAAAATCAAATTAAGGGTATTAATACAACACTTGATGTTTTAGAGTTTGAAATTGCCGAACGAGATCGAAAAGATTCTACACGTGAAATTTCTCCGCTTATTCAGGCAAAAGATGCTATACTTGTAGATACGACTTCAATGAATATTGATGGGGTCGTACAGAAAATTATGGATATAATTAACAAATAATAAAATAAAATGTGAAAAATGAGTATTAGCACTAGTAATTACTCTTCATTTCAGCTAAAATAATAAATAGAGTTTATTCGCTAAGGAGGACATTGTCCATGAGTAATATTGAAGAAAATAATGATTTACTAGAAGCATTAAATAGTGTAAGTGAAGTTAAGGTTGGTTCTGTTATAAAAGGTGAAGTTTTAGCTATCGATGATGCTAAACAAGTCATTGTTGGTATTGAAGGCGCCGGTGTTGAAGGTGTTGTACCAGCTAAAGAACTAGCACTTAAAGCTGGTGAAGAAACAGAAGACGTTGTCAAAATTGGTGACGTTATGGATTTAGTTGTTATTTCAAGTATCGGTGGCGATAAAGAAGGTGGTAGTTACTTACTATCACAAAGAAGAATTGCTGAACGTGAAGTTTGGAATGACTTACAAAAATTAGCTGATGATGATGCTACAATCGAAGCTACAGTAACACAAGTTGTTAAAGGTGGATTAGTTGCTGATGCTGGTGTGCGTGGATTCGTACCCGCTTCAATGATTGATGATCGTTTTGTTGAAGATTTATCAAAATATAACCATCAAACATTAGATTTCAAAATTATTGAAATTGACCCAACTGAAAATAGATTAATCTTATCACATAAAGCAATTGTTAAAGCTCAAAGAGATGCTCAAAAAGTAGAAACTCTTAAAACTTTAACAGTTGGTGAAGTTGTAACAGGAACAGTTGCCCGTTTAACTAACTTCGGTGCATTTGTTGATCTTGGTGGTATTGATGGACTTGTTCATATTTCAGAAATTTCTTACAACCGTATTTCTAAGGCAGAAGATGTCTTATCAGTTGGTGAAGAAGTTAAAGTTAAAGTATTGGCAATCGATTTAGATAAGAATCGTATTTCATTATCAATCAAACAAACATTACCTCAACCATGGGATAATGTTGAAAATGATATCCATGTAGATGACGTCTTAGATGGTACTGTTAAACGTTTAACGACATTTGGTGCATTTGTTGAAGTTATGCCTGGAATTGAAGGATTAGTTCATATTTCACAAATTTCTTACACACATATTGCTACACCAGGCGAAGTTTTAAAAACTGGCCAAGCTGTTCAAGTTAAAGTACTTGAAGTACATCCAGCAGAACATCGTTTAGCTTTATCAATTAAAGCTCTCGAAGAAAAACCAGCAACAGAAGAAAAACCTGAAAAGAAAAAAACAGTTAAAAAAGCTGCACCAAAAGCTAAAGCTCCTAAATCAACAATGAGTGGTATGCCAGAAGAAAGTACTGGTTTCACACTTGGTGATATTTTAGGTAAAGCATTAGAAGATGCAGATACTAACAAATAATTAAAATATTATTTTTAAGTAACGACTGAACTGTAGTTCAGTCGTTTTTATTATTTATTACAAAAGATATTTAGAGAGTGAGGTACTATCTATGGCAAATCCTGTTGTAGCAATTGTTGGACGTCCTAATGTTGGAAAGTCCACAGTTTTTAATAGAATAGCCGGGGAAAGAATTTCAATTGTTGAGGATACTCCTGGTGTTACACGAGATCGTATTTATGCTCATAGTGAGTGGTTAGCGCAAAAATTTAGCTTGATTGATACTGGTGGTATCGATATCGGTGATGAACCCTTTTTGACGCAAATCACTGAACAAGCACAAATCGCAATCGATGAAGCTGATGTTATTGTTTTTCTTGTAAGTGTAAAAGAAGGCGTAACGGATGCTGATGAGAAAGTGGCTAAAATTTTATATCGTTCTGATAAGCCAGTTATTTTAGCGGTTAATAAAGTTGATAATCCCGAGTCTAGACAAGATATTTTTGATTTCTATTCATTAGGATTTGGAGAACCATTTCCAGTTTCTGGTAGTCATGGCCTTGGGGTTGGTGACTTATTGGATGAGATTACAAAGAAATTCCCTGAAAATATTCCTGATGAAGATGACAGTCGAATTAAGTTTAGTTTGATTGGTCGTCCTAACGTGGGTAAGTCTTCATTGGTGAATGCAATCCTGGGTGAAAATCGTGTTATTGTTTCACCTATTGAAGGGACTACACGTGATGCAATTGATACAGCTTTTGATACTGAAGAGGGCGATATGTTCTCAATGATTGATACAGCTGGTATTAGAAAACGCGGAAAAGTATATGAAAATACTGAAAAGTATTCTGTACTACGTGCCATGCGTGCTATTGATCGTTCAGATGTTGTTTTAGTTGTGTTAAATGCTGAAGAAGGTATTCGGGAACAAGATAAGAGAGTTGCAGGGTATGCCCATGAAGCAGGACGTGGTATCATTATCGTCGTAAATAAATGGGATACTCTTGAAAAAGATAATCATTCATTATCTGATTTTGAGGCTAATATACGTCAAGAATTTGCATATCTTAGTTATGCTCCTATTATTTTTGTGTCTGCAATTACACAGCAACGATTATCTAAGATACCCGAATTAATTAAACGCGTAAATGAAAATCATAGTCGTCGTATTACATCTTCAGTATTAAATGATGTCATTATGGATGCAGTAGCCCATAATCCAACGCCAACTGATAATGGAAAACGTTTAAGAATTTACTATGCAACACAAGTAGCAATACAACCACCTACATTCGTTGTATTTGTTAATGATACTGATTTGATGCATTTTTCATATGAACGTTTCTTAGAAAATCAAATTAGAACATCGTTTGATTTTGAAGGAACACCAATTCATGTTATTGAAAGAAGAAGAAAATAATTCAAATTGATA
Organism: Dellaglioa sp. CoH-55-MRSF-9; assembly: GCF_056782155.1. The sequence goes on from NZ_JBXAYG010000002.1 coordinate 102,195, forward strand.
AAACGCTACCATGCCATCTTTTTTTCTGCTAAAGTAGTTAAATACCTTGATGTAATACGTTTTGTATGGTATCTTAAATAAAGAATTAGTAGAGTAATCTCTGGTTCTATTATTATTATTTATTTTAAATAATAATGGCTGAATATTTTTAAATATTCGGACACATTTTAGGGGAGGTGAAACATTATGGCAAACAAAGCACAATTAATCGAAAATGTTGCAAAAGAAACAGGATTGACAAAAAAAGATGCTACTGTCGCAGTTGATGCTGTATTTGGTTCAATCCAAAGCACATTAGCTACAGGTGAAAAAGTTCAATTAATCGGTTTCGGTAACTTTGAAGTACGTGAACGCGCTGCTCGTAAAGGTCGTAACCCACAAACTGGTGAAGAAATTCAAATCCCTGCAAGTAAAGTACCTGCATTTAAACCAGGTAAAGCTTTAAAGGATTCTGTTAAATAATACTTAGAAAAAGCTAGTACAATTCATTTTGTACTAGCTTTTTCAATCTATAATTTATTTTATAGACAATAGTTATGTACGAGATTACTAGCTATTGTGTGTATGATAGATTAAACTAAACCATATTAATTTAATAATGAAGGGAAGTTATTTAATGACGCATTCAGAAATTATGCTAGACTACTTGGACGAAGGACAAATTGATGAGGCAATGAAAGAATTTGCCAGAGCATTAAGAAAAGACAATGATGCAACATTATTTAGTTTAGCAGAAGAGTTATATAGCTTAGGTTTTTTAGCTCAATCTAAACGTACTTATGAAAGATTATTAGAAAAATATCCAGAAGAAGATACTTTAAAAACATTCCTGGCAGATATTGCAATTAGTGAAGGAAAATCTGATGAAGCACTTAACTATTTGTCAGAAATTGAAGAAGATTCAGAAGCTTATCTTCAGTCTCTTATGGTTGCTGCCGATTTATATCAGACACAAGGTATGTTTGAAGTTAGTGAAAATAAATTATTAACTGCATATAAGTTGGCTCCTGAAGAAGAAGTTATCCAATTTGCTTTAGGCGAACTATATTTTAATACAAAACAATTTAGTCAGGCAATCGGATTTTATCTTGAATTAATTAAATCAGGACAGACTGAACTGTCACAGGTTAACTTAGTACAAAGATTAGGTGTTAGTTACGCAAACAGTGGGCAGTTTGAAAAAGCAATGGCATATTTAGAACAAATTCATTTAGAAAATATGGACTCTGATACTAAGTTACAGATGGGTTTAACCTATCTACAATTAAATGATCAACAAAAAGCAATTGATATTCTTTATGATTTGAAGGAAGAAGATCCTTCGTATACATCCTTATATCCAATTCTTGGTCAAGCACTTTCAGATGAGAATAGATTGAATGATGCTTTACTTGTCTATCAAGAAGGGTTAGCGGTTGACGAGGTAAATGATACATTGTATGAACAGGCAGCGACTGTTGCCTTAAAATTGGACGATGAGAAGCAAGCTGAAAAGTATTTAAATAAAGCAATTGATATTAATCCAGATAATACTGGCATATTATTACAATTAAGTAATTTATTAGTTAAGCAAGAACGTGATGATGAAGATATTAAATTACTAGAAGATATCAAGAGCGACGGAGATGTAGATCCTCAAATATTTTGGAATTTAGCTATTTCATATGAAAGACTTGAAGATTATGATAAAGCTGAAGAAAATTATTTAGAAGCATACCCTTATTTTACTAATCAAGTTGACTTTTTAAGATCTGTTATATTTATTTTTAGAGAGAACGGACGACAAGAGGAGTTAAAGGACGCAATTAAACATTACTTAGCTTTAGTACCTGATGATCAAGAAATTATTGATATTCAAAATGATATAAATTATTAAAATAAAACGTTTATATCATTCTTTTGGTATAAGCGTTTTTTGTTAGCAATTTGTAAGATTTGCTTAAAGAAGGGGAAGTAAAATGATTACAAATCAGATAGTGATACCAAAATTAGAAGATAGTACTGAAATATTTAATTTAATTAGTCGTAATCGTCTTGAATTAAGTGAGTGGCTTCCATGGGTTAATGCTATGAAATCGATTAATGATGAAATAATTTTTTTAAGAGACTCTTTTAAGGATGAAACTAAATTAATTTTCGCTATAAAAATTAATAAGAATATCGTTGGCATGATTGATTTACATGGAATAGATTTACATATGGGAACTGCTGAGGTTGGTTATTGGTTAGACAAGTCGTATGTAGGACGCGGAATAATGTCAAAGGCCTTAACAGAACTTGAGAAACTAGCTATAAAGGAATATAAGTTAAAAAAATTAAAAATAATACTAGATTTGAATAATATAAAAAGTTTGAAAGTAGCTAAGACTAATAATTATCACTTTATAGAACAAAATGACCAAAATTTAATTTTTGAAAAGAGATTATAGAATTTATGATGGTATATTTATAAATGATATTATTATTTTTTGCTTTTTAATTGCTATTAAGGATATAATTTTAGATAGGTAATGTTGTTTAAATGGCGATTAATTATCTAAAATTATATATCGGGGGTAGGGACATGAAAGATTTAAACGAAAAAGAAATTGAACGATTGAGTAAAAAAAGTATTACTGAGAAAATTATAGATGGCGATTGGTACCAATATTCTAAAGAAGAATGGGCTCAAAAAACTGTTAAAACAAGTGCACAAACTATTTATAAAATAAATAAATTGGCGGCTCATGATACGAATGATGCAGATAAAATGCTTAAAGAATTTTTACCTAATATGGAAAAATCTGCTGAAATATATTTTCCAATTTCAACTATAGAATGGCCGGAAATGTTAAAAATAGGGTCAGGCACATTTATTAATTCTAATTTACAGATTTTAAGTGCAGGACAAATAACAATTGGAGAACACTGTTTCATTGGGCCTAATTGTCAGTTATATACACCTAATCATCATTCTATGGACAAAAATTTACGTCGTGAAGGATGGCAATATGATGCACCAATTACAATTGGTGATGATTGTTGGTTTGGTGGATCAGTGATTGTTTTACCTGGTGTCACGATTGGAAATAATGTCGTCGTTGGTGCTGGTAGTGTGGTAACAAAAGATGTACCTGATAATGTTTTAATCGCAGGTAATCCAGCACGAATTATTAAGACTATTGGTTAGATAAAGTTATGGCGAAAAGTAGCATAATTTAAAAATATTTGGGCAACAAAAAGGAGCTAGAATTTTTCTAGCTCCTTTTTGTTGCTCTTTTAAGGTTTATATGATTAATTTTTGTTCAATAATTAAATGACGGTAGTATAAAAGTGAATTTGGATCAATTCTTAACGTCATCATAATTTCTGAATCTGTCATCGTATTGTTAGTGAGAATAGAAAAACAAATAGCTGACTGGTACAGCAGACGTGGTGAAACATTTGGCGCAATAAATTGTAAATCTTTCTTTAAAAATTTATGTAGACCAGGTAAAGATAATAAAGGTGCTTCAACATTTTTACGCAGTTTTAAAAAGCAATCGTTGGAGTTTTGTAAAATTTGTAGTTGTTTAATATAGGTATTGAATTGCTTCAAAAATAATTCCTCTGTTTCCGTAAATGTTAATTGTTTAAAGCTAACGAAAAAACCAGGTTGTAAGATTTCTGAAATTTTAAAGAAATGCCGTGTCATTAATAAAACAAGTCGAGAATAGTAGCTAATTTCTGAATTTAAAAGATAAGAGTCGAAGTCTATTAACCAATTGAAGGTTATAACAGAATTTGCGATATTTTTTTTCCCTTTTAACATTAATGTTGGAATATGAGTATTTATCTGATGGGTAAATAAATATTTAAAATAACCATTCAGATGCGATAAAACCTTAGTATATGTTGAATTTTTAATATTTCTTTTATCTTGAAGCATAGTTAAATATTGACGAACGTCTGATTCTAAGATAGTTTCAACCATTATTGAATTAGAGAATGCATCATTAAAATTTAGAAGATAGTTAAAAAAATCATGAATATCGTAGTTATATTCTAAAATTGTTGATGGGGACAAAGAGTTGGATTCTAATGATAAATTAAAAGCTTTTTGATAGGGATAATTCATTTAATTGCCTCCTTTAGTAATAAACAATAAGTTACTTTAACTATATCACACTAATAAAGCGCACTGCAAAAATCGCAGTGCGCAAGACCAATCATTTATTAAAGATATTAGTGATATTAGTGATTTTATTCTTTTTTTGTCGATTAAAACTAAACCCTTGTCCCAGTACTTCATTAACACTACTAATTGAAACAAAAGCATTTGAATCCTGGTTTTGTAATATTTCCTTCAACTGATGAAGTTCATTACGGTTGATAACAACATAAATCATTTTTTTATTTTGGCGAGAATAAGATCCCTCACCATTGATGTAACTAACACCTCTGCCTAATTTATCCCAAATTTCATTAGTTATAATTTGATATTGGTCACTAATTATTAAGATGCCAAGTCCAGAATAACTACCTTCAAGAGTGAAGTTAACAATTTTTGAGAAAACATATGAGCTTAGTAGGGTATACATCATATGCCTTAAATCTAAGTAGCTAAGTGATATGACCAAAACAGCAATATCAAGGGCAAGAATTGTCTTACCCATTTGAATACCACGTGTTTTTTCAAAAATTCGAGCCACTACATCAGTTCCACCAGTAGTACCACCAAAACGATATACTAAGCCTGACCCAAGGCCACCAAAAGCACCAGCAAGGATACCTGCTAAAAACAAATCATCATTTACATTAATTTGAATCGGAACACGTTGCCAAATCCATAAGAAAAGAGATAACATTATTGTTCCATATATAGTATAGACTAATGATCGTTTACCTAAAAAACGGTAACCAATAAGGATTAATGGAACATTAATTGCAATTGTTGAATACGCAGGATCAATATGAAACCAATAACGTAAAATTAAAGTAACTCCGGTTATACCACCTTCAGCAAGATGGTTTGTTATATTAACGGTTGCTAATCCAAATGCATAAAAACAACAACCTAACGCAATCATTACTAAATCGATTATTTTAATTCGTTCATTTTTTAAGATTAGTTCTACCCCCTGAAATAAATTCAATATAAATATCATACCATATTATCGATGAATGTCTGCTGACTATCATTTTAAATCTAGTATAAATCTGTTAAACTAGATTGTATTAATTAAAGATGAGGAGGATTACTATGATTAAAGTTTTGGTTGCTGGATTTAAAGGACGAATGGGTGCCACTACAACAAATATGATCTTAGAAAATCCATTATTTGAATTAGTTGGAGTCTATAGTACTACAGCTACAGAAAAAAATATAAATGAAATTACTGACTATAAGACAGAGAATGTCCCAATATTCAATAAGCTAGATGAAATAAACGTAGTTTCCGATGTTTGGATTGATTTTACTGTCCCAAGTGTTGTTTTCGAAAATACTAAATTTGCTATTTCGAAACATATGTCACCAGTTATTGGGACTACGGGTTTATCGGAAAATAATATAGCTGAACTTAAACAATTATGTAAAACAGAAAAATTAGGTGGATTGATTGCTCCTAATTTTGGTATTTCAGCTGTTTTATTAATGCAATTTGCGCAACAAGCTGCTAAGTATTTACCTGACGTTGAAATTATTGAAATGCATCATGATAATAAATTGGATGCTCCAAGTGGTACAGCCTTAAATACCGCAAAATTAATTGCTGAAGTTCGTAAACCTAAAATTCAAGGCAACCCTGATGAAAGAGAAACATTACCAGGTGCGAGAGGTGCAGCCTTTGAAGGCATGAGAATTCATAGTGTCCGTTTACCAGGCTATGTTGCTCATGAACAAGTCTTATTTGGTGGCGAGGGTGAAGCATTAACTATTCGTCAGGACTCATTTGACCGTATTTCATTCATGTCTGGTGTTGCATTAGCTACTGAAAAAATTGGACAATATAAAGAATTACTAGTTGGATTGGAAAATATATTATGATAGTTTCCAATCTTGCGGATGATTTCATTAATGCTGAACCAGTGATTAAAGCCATTGAAAATGCTGGTTTTGAAGCATATTTTGTCGGAGGAAGTGTTAGGGATACTATCTTAGGATTACCAATCCATGATATTGATATTGCCACTAGTGCATACCCTGAGGAAATTAAGGAAATTTTTAATAAGACGGTAGATACAGGTATTCAACATGGGACTGTTATGGTTTTAGATCATGGAGAAGGTTATGAAATCACCACATTTCGAACAGAATCAACTTATCAAGATTTTAGACGTCCAGATCATGTTGAATTTGTACGCTCTTTAGAAGAAGATTTAAAACGTCGTGATTTTACAATCAATGCCTTAGCAATGACACATGATGGACGGATTATTGATTTGTTCAACGGACTACAAGATTTAGAAAATCACATCATTAGAGCTGTTGGCACTGCTGATGAACGTTTTAATGAAGATGCTTTACGAATGATGAGGGCAATTAGATTTGCAAGCCAATTAGATTTCACAATCGAAATGGAAACGAAGAAAGCATTAAATAAACATGCACCACTATTGAAAAAGATTGCTATTGAACGGATTCATATTGAATTTATTAAATTACTGTTGGGAAAAAATCCTCAAATTGGACTTCGACATTTTGTTGAATCAGATTTAGTAAAATATTGTCCCGAATTTAATAATTATTTATCGGAACTAACTGATATGTCAAAAATGCAATCAATTAAACTTACATCAGAAGTAGCTGCTTGGTCGTTAATTATTCATGTTCTAAAGATAACAGAAACTAATATTAATCATTTTCTAATCTCATGGAAAAGTTCAAATGAGTTAATTACACACGTTCAAATAGTTATCAAAGCACTTAACGGTATTATTCATGATTCCGTTAATCGAGAACTGATGTATGAAACTGGATTAGAATTATTATTAATTGCAAATGAAGTTGCAGCAATATTTAATAGTAATTTAGATGCAGAAATGCTGACAGTTGCTTATACTGCACTTCCAATTAAGTCTAAAAAAGACATGGCAATTAATGGACGACAGTTAATAAAAGATGTTGGTATTCAACCAGGTGAAAAATTAGGCCAAATTTTATCCATATTGGAAAATCGTATTTTACTAGAAGAAGTCCCAAACGAATCAACTCAATTATTAAAAGTGGCTAAGCAACTAATGTTAAAATTAGCGTAAAAAAAGAGATTAAATATCATTTAATCTCTTTTTTTACAAAACATGCTTAGTAATACAAATTATAAAAGAGAATCAATTAGATAAGAGAGTGATTACATGCAAACACTGAGGGTAGAACATTTAAAGAAAACATACGGCGAAAAAACATTATTTGATGATTTAAATTTTATTGTTAATGAAAAAGATAGAATCGGATTGATTGGAACTAACGGTTCAGGGAAAACAACGTTATTAAATGCATTAACAGACCTTGACCCAGCTGATTCAGGAGATTTAATTAAACCAAATAACTATCGTATGAGTTATTTAAAACAAATACCAGAATTAAATGATGATATGACAATTATGGAAGCCGCTTTTGAAGGAGCTTCACCTATTTTTGAAACAATTCGTCATTATGAAGCTGTTTTAACAGCCTATAGTGAACATCCTGAAGATGAAAAATTACAGCAACGTTACTCAGATGCGGAAGATCGTATGAATCGTGAAGATGCATGGAATGCCGATAATGACGTTAAAACAATTCTAACGCAATTACAAATAACGGATTTAACACAAAAAGTCTCAACCTTATCTGGTGGACAGAAAAAAAGAGTTGGCTTGGCTCAAGTACTCATACAAGCTCCTGACTTATTAATTCTTGATGAACCAACAAACCATTTGGACTTTAGTTCTATTGAATGGCTAGAAAGTTACCTTAAAACGTACAAAGGAGCTTTAATTGTTGTTACTCATGATCGGTATTTTTTAGATCAAATTGCCAACCAGATTTTAGAACTATCATTTGGTAAATTACACTCGTATGAAGGTAACTATCAAGATTTCGTTGCTCAAAAGGCTGAAAGAGTTGCCCAGGAAGTTACCGCTGAGCATAAAGAACAACAGCTATATAAAAAGGAACTAGCTTGGATGCGTACTGGAGCAAAAGCTAGATCAACAAAACAACAAGCACGAATTAACCGTTTTAACGATTTAAAAGAAAATATGAATTCATTACAAATTGATCAAGATGTTTCAATTGGACTAGGCCAACAGCGGCTTGGTAAAAAGGTTATTGAGCTAAAAGAAGCTAGTTTAGTCTTAGAAAATCATAAAATTATTGATCATTTTAGTGAGTTGATTCAGGCGAGCGATAGAATCGGGATTACCGGTAAAAATGGTGCTGGTAAATCTAGTTTACTAAATGCAATTGCTGGAAAATTACCACTTAACTCTGGCGAATTACTAATGGGCGAAACGGTTAAATTAGGTTATTACCAGCAACAAACTGAACCCATACCTGGCGATAAACGAATGATTAACTATCTAAATGAAATTGGTGAAAATATCGAAAATAAACATGGCGAACGAATAAGTACAACACAACTTTTAGAGCAGTTTCTTTTTCCAAGATCGATGCATGGGACATTAATTAGACAGCTATCCGGTGGTGAAAAAAGAAGACTCTATCTCTTGAAATTACTTATGCAACAACCAAATGTCTTATTACTAGATGAACCTACAAATGATTTAGATATTGGAACATTAACAGTACTTGAAGACTATTTAGAATCTTTTAATGGCGCAGTTATAACTGTCTCACATGATAGATATTTTTTAGATAAAGTTGCAGATCAATTACTTATTTTTGAAGGCGATGCTAAAATTAATCGTTATACTGGATTATTTACATCGTACCTTGCTAAAGAATCACTGGATGATGCCGTATCAATATCAAAAAAAGAAAAAATTATCGAACACGACACCATTTCTGACGATAAATTAAAAGTTAAATTAACTTATGCTGAACAAAAAGAATTTGAAACAATTGAACAGACAATTGATAATTTAGAAGCTAAGAAAGAAAAAGCTGAAAGTGATATGTCGAATATCAATGGCAATGATTTTGTAGCATTAAGTGAACTACAAGTGTCAATTGATAATTTAGATGATGAAATTGAAGAAAAGATGAATCGTTGGGACTATTTAGGTAAATATGCAGAAAAGGGGTAATTTTCGTATGGAAGAAACATATTTGCAACTTGAACGTGATATTTTAATGAACGGAAATGATAAATCTGATCGTACAAAAACGGGAACTAAAAGTCTTTTTGGCTATCAAATGAGGTTTGACTTAAGTCAAGGATTCCCACTACTAACAACTAAAAAAGTACCATTTGGTTTAATTAAGAGTGAGTTACTGTGGTTCTTAAAAGGTGATACTAATATCCAATATTTATTGAAACATAAGAATCATATTTGGGACGAATGGGCTTTTAAAAATTACATTGAAAGTTCTCAGTATATGGGTCCAGATATGACTGATTTTGGACATCGATCACTTTTAGAGACTGATTTTAAAAAAGAATATGAAGTACAGAAAAACCTTTTTTGCGATAAAATTATTGAAGACGATGAATTTGCAAAAAAGTTTGGTGAATTAGGTGACGTTTATGGTAGTCAGTGGCGTAATTGGAAAACTAGACAAGGTGATACGATTGACCAAATTAAAGATGTTATTGAAGCAATCAAAAAAACACCTGATTCTAGAAGATTAATTGTGTCCGCTTGGAACCCAGAAGATGTACCAAATGTGGCATTACCACCTTGCCATACGTTATTTCAATTTTATGTGGCTGATGGTAAATTAAGTTGTCAATTATATCAAAGAAGTGGCGATGTCTTTTTAGGTGTACCATTTAATATTGCAAGTTATGCGTTATTAACTCATCTAATTGCTAAAGAGGTTGGACTTGAAGTTGGTGAATTCATTCACACATTAGGCGATGCCCATATTTACAATAATCATATAGAACAAGTGAAGGAACAACTTTCTCGTGAAGTGCAACCCATGCCAAAATTATGGTTAAATCCTGATAAAAATAGTATTTTTGAATACGATATGACGGATATTAAAATAGAAGACTATAATCCTGCACCACCTATTAAAGCGCCTGTTGCAGTTTAATATTTACTTAAGGAGAGTCAATAATGATTAATTTTATTTGGGCTGAAGACAGTGAACATCATATTGGATATAAGGGTAAGCTACCTTGGTACTTACCAAATGATTTAAAATTTTTTAAGAAAACAACGCTTAATAAGGTCGTTGTTATGGGCAGAAATACATTTGAAAGTTTTCCGGGACTATTACCAAATCGAATTAATATTGTTCTTTCAAGTAAAAACGATTTAGTTGAAACAGATACTCTAAAGATTGTTCATTCAATACCAGAGTTGAATGATTTATTAGAAACATATTCTGAAGATATTTTTGTTATTGGTGGCGCAACATTATTTTCTGAAATGTATGTAAAAGTTAATAGATTGTATCAAACAAAAATTAACGCTACGTTTGATGGTGATGTGATGATGATTCCTATTGATTATACTCATTGGAAATTAATTGAAACGATTCCGGGAATGATTGACAAAAAAAATGTATATGATCATGAATTTAGAATTTATGATAAAAAATAATTAAAAAGCGAAGACATATCCAATACGGATGTGTCTTCGCTTTTTAACTTTAAGTATATAATAAAATAGAAAAAAACATTAATCCTGTACCTAACATCACAAATAAATGCCAAACGACATGTAAGTACTTAACACCGTTTATACTATAAATTCCAGCGCCGATTGTGAACGCAATGCCACCAGAAACAAGTAGCCAGAACCCAATTGTACCGAGGCTATTATAAAGTGGCATCATTGCGCTCAAACAAAGCCAGCCCATAATTAGATAAATGATGGTTGAAATTGTTTTAAAATGACCCAACCAAATTGATTTATAAATAATTCCTAAAACGGTCATCATCCAGATGATTCCGAATAGTGTCCAACCTAATGCCCCACCAACAGAGAGAAGACAATAAGGCGTATAAGTACCTGCTATCAGAATATAGATACTACTATGATCGAAGATTTGAAAAACAGTTCTTGCTCGTGTAAATATTAAACTATGAAATAGGGTAGAAGTTAAGTACAGCAGTACCAAAGATGAACCATATATAGCATACGAGGTAATTTCTAATGCACTACCATTATGAGCACCTTTAATAAGTAAAAAAATCAATCCCGCTATACTTAACCCAAGACCAATACCATGAGTTACCGCGTTTAATACCTCATTTAAGATGAGATACCTTCTACTGTAATTATGTTCCAAAAAAACACCTCAGTCATCAATTTCTATGTGAAATAGACCAGTAATTCTGATATACTAGACATTATAAATAGAAAAGTTTATAGTGACATTATTGTATCATGATTAAAAACTTTTGTTAAGAAAGTGTGGATGAAGAAACATGAAAAAAATTAAAATAATAACGGATTCATCTGTTGGATTAACAGATAATGAAATAAAAGAAAATGACATTAGCATTATACCTCTAAGCGTTATGATTGATGATACTATTTACGTTGAAGGTGAATCAATTACAAATGACGAATTTGAGACTAAAATGGAAACGTCAAAAACGTTACCTAAAACAAGTCAGCCACCAATTGGTACTTTTGTAGAAATGTTTGACAGTCTTGGGGCAGATGGTAGCCAAGTTCTCTCACTTAACATGACTGACCAAATTAGTGGTACAGTTCATACTGCAGAGCAAGCTGCAGAAATGAGTCAATCCGATGTAACCGTTGTTGATACTCGTTCTACTGATCGAGGTATGGCTTTTCAAGTCTTAGCAGCTGCTAAGTTAGCAAATTCAGGTGCATCAATGGATGATATTTTAACAAAAATTTCTGAAATCCGTAAGAATTCAACTCTAAATATGGCCGTTATGACTCTGGATAATCTGGTCAAAGGTGGACGTATATCAAGATTAACTGGTGTTCTTTCAAGTGTTTTAAATATGAAGATTATTTTGGAAATGATTGATGGCGAATTAAAAATTAAAAATAAAGGCCGTGGTATGAAGACGGTTAACAGATTTATTGCAGATTTAGTTGAAGAATTAAAAAGTACACCTAATGTTAAAGCAGTAGGTATTTCTCATGCTGGAAATGAAAAAAAGGCATTTGAAGTTCGCGATTTATTACAAACAGCAGTCCCAAAAGTTGATATTCTAGTTCGACAGACAGCACCTATTATTGCGACGCATGGTGGTCCAGGGGCTTTTGCAGTGATGTTCTACACAGATAAAGACTAATATATTAAATAATTATTTTTAAACTGGTCCAAAAACAGCTGTTTTTGTCCGGTTTTTTTAATTAAATAAAGGAATGATTTTTTGAAATTTTTTAAAAGCTTTTCCATTACTATTTTAAGTATTTTAGTACTAAGTGGTCTTATATTTAGTGGGCTGTGGTTTGCAACCGGCCATTTTTCGAATCATTCTTTAATAACAGTGCCCCATAAAAAAACAGCTCTTAAGCTAGTATCCCTTGGTGATTCTTTAACGCAGGGTGTCGGAGATGAAACGAATAAAGGTGGATTCGTTTCATTAATTACAGAAAAAATAAATACTGATAAAAATATGAAAGTAACTGCCTCTAACTTTGGCTTATCAGGAGATCGAAGTGATCAAATTTATAGCAGATTAAAGAAACAACCCAAAATGCAAAAAACGTTAAAAAAAGCCACTGTTATTACATTAACAGTTGGTGGGAATGACCTATTACAGGTTATACAAAAAAACATTTTATCTAATGATACTGATAAGTTAAATAAAGCTATTGATACTGAAAAAATGACTTATACAAAAAATTTAAATGATTTATTTAAAGAGATTAGAAAATATAATAATAGCGCGCCTATCTACGTTATAGGAGTGTATAACCCATTTTACGTTTATTTCCCCGAAATGAGTAGTATGAAAACGATTGTTAAATCATGGAATAACGTAACCAACAAGGTTGTTAAAAATGATAAAAATAGTTATTTTGTTAGTGTTGAAAAACAGCTTTCTGAAGGACAATATTATGGTAAAACAAGTAAATTAGCCAAGACTTTGGGTAGCTCAGACTTATCTGATTTATCTAGTTTTAATCTTGAAAGTGTCTTGCAAGAAAAAGATGAAAAAAATAACTATATTTCTATAACTGATCATTTTCATCCAAATAAAAAAGGTTATAAAAAAATGACTGATTTGTTGTTCAAATCAATGGAAGAACATCATTTATTTAAATAATGAGGAGAATTATGCCGAAAAGAACAGAAAAAACATCAACCACTTTTAACGCATGGAAAGTTGCGTTTATCATATTATTTTCTTTATTGATTGGCGTACTACTTTATTTTTCCGTTAGTATTATGAACCAATCCCAAGATCAAAAGACACTAACAACTCAAACCACTTCAAAAGCAACAAAAAGAACAGAACTAAGCGTGGAAATGAACAAGGAACAACTTAACGGAACCATTAATTATTATTTAAAATCAATTCAAAAAGGTCAATCAATTAAATATCGGTTTTTAGTAGATAAATCTGCTATATTAATGGGCACAACAAAAATTTTAGGACAAAATATTTCATTCACATTATATTCAGATCCAGTTGTAACAGATGATGGTAATATCTTGTTAAAAGCAAAATCTGTTGCTGTAGGTTCATTACCAGTTCCTAAAAAGTTTATAATGGATTATGTAAAAAATGCATATGATTTACCAAATTGGATTACGATTAATAGCAAAGAACAAACAATTATGCTTAACTTAAAAAAACTAGATATTGAGAATGGTATACAAGCTAGTGCAACCAAAATTGATTTAAAAACGAATGTTTTTAAATTCGATGTTTCTATCCCTTTAAATTAAATGAGGTATCAATTTATGAGACAAACATTTTATCAATTTTTAATGACCGAACGCAATGATCACGGTACGGATGAGGTGTCCCAATTTGCAAATAATGCATTTTATGATCAAAGTTTTCCTAAATTGTCAGATAAGTATGACTTTCTTTCTAATTATCTTGAATTAAATGCAGGATATTTACCTTCAATGACAATTTTTGATGACGCTTGGGCCCGATATTTAGACAAAATGAATTAGTGGGGAATTAAATTATGGAAAAAGATAAAAAAGAAAAACGTTTTAGATTTGGTCGTCATTTTTGGACCTTAATAGGGTCAATTTGTTTATCTTTTATAGTCGGAGCTGCTGCAATGTATTTTTTTGCAATTAGTCAAATTAATACATTAGTTGGGTCATTACAAACGACTAGTTCAGATTTAGCCAAAATTGAGTCTGTTTATTCGGCACTAAATAATTCTTATTATAAAAATATCAGTAAGAAAAAATTAGTCGATGGGGCTATCAATGGTATGGTCGACTCTACTGGAGATAAATTTACGGCCTATTTAGGTAAAGAAGATGCGACTAATTTAAATTCAACTATTTCTAGTAAATTTGTTGGAATCGGTGCTGAAGTCAAAATTAGCAAGAAAAATATTCAGATTGTTTCAGCTATTAAAGGAACACCAGCTAAAAAGGCTGGTTTGAAGACAGATGATATTATCCAAAAAATAGATGGTAAATCTATTTATGGTCTCAGTTTAGAAAAAGCTGTTTCAAAAATTAGAGGTAAAAAAGGAACAATAGTGAAACTAACTATTAAACGTGATTCATCAACATTTAATGTTTCAATAAAACGAGATGATATTCCTGTTAAAACAGTCTATAGTAGTATTTCGAAAAAGAATAAAAAAGTAGGATATATTCAAATTAGTACATTTTCTGAGGATACATCTAACGAAGTCAAATCTGCAGTGAAGTCACTTAGAAAAGATGGCGCTACATCGTTTGTCATTGATGTTCGTGATAATCCAGGTGGCCTTATGGATCAAGCATTAGCGATTGGATCAATGTTCTTAAAAGATGGTCAAACAATTATGCAGGTACAAGGCAAAACGGGTTCTCCTGAAGTATATAAGGCTGGTAAAAAATATGACTCAGGATTTAAAGTCACAGAAAAAACAGCTGTTGTCATTAATAAAGATAGTGCAAGTGCTTCTGAAATTTTAGCAGCCGCACTTAACCAATCTGGTAATGATAAATTAATTGGGTCAACATCTTATGGAAAAGGTACCGTCCAAACAATCAATACCTTTACAGATAAAACAGAATTAAAAGTTACCATTGCTAAATGGCTAACACCTGATGGTTCTTGGATTAATAAAAAAGGGATTAAGCCTACTATTTCAGCTGATTATCCTGCGTATGCTTATTCACCACTAATTAATACTGATAAAACATATAAATATGAAGACGTTACACCTCAAGTTAAAACGATTCAAGTTTACTTAAGCGCACTTAATTATTATAAAGACAAAAATAATGGTTACTTTGGTACATCAACGGTTAATGCAGTAAAAATGTTACAAAAAGAAAATACTTTAACTCAAACGGGCGAAGTTAACAAAGATACTGCTTTAAAAATTGAAACATTAGTTCAGAAAAAAATTTCAAAAAATGATCCTGCCTATGATGCGGCAATTAAATCGTTAACAAATTAATAAAAGACTGAAGAGGGCGAAACTAAATAGCGGAACTCTCTTCTTTTTGTGCACAAATTAAGGTATTCTGATTAAGAGAGTTAAATATAAAGAATTAAGCAAGTTAATTAAAAGTTTACTTGGCTTAACAAGGAGAATTTAAATGACAGTAATCCAATGGTTCCCAGGACATATGGCAAAAGCCTTAAGATTAGTAAAGGAAAAATTAAACTTAGTAGATATCGTACTTGAATTAGTTGATGCAAGATTGCCTGAATCATCTAGAAATCCGCAACTTGAGCAATTACTTGCAACAAAACCTCATATTATGGTTTTAACAAAAAAAGATATGGCCGATCCGAACGTTACTGCACGTTGGCTACAGTACTATGAAAACAAAGGAATTCCGGCAGTTGCAGTAGATAGTCAACACGGACAACTTAACGCTATCGAGAAAAAAATTAACGTTGTTTTAAAAGATAAAATAGCGTTACGAGAAAGTAAAGGTATCCTCCAACAACGAGTTAAGGTAATGTGTATCGGAATTCCGAATGTTGGAAAATCGACGTTACTAAATCATTTGTTAAGTAAAAATGTCGCCATAACTGGAAATAGACCTGGGGTGACAAAAGCACAGCAATGGTTAAAAGCCGGAAAATCAATGTCTCTTTTAGATACACCAGGTATTTTATGGCCCAAATTTGAAGATCAAGAAATCGGTAAACGTCTTGCTTTAACAGGAGCAATAAAAGACTCTTTATATGCAAAAGATGACATTGCATTATACGGGTTAGAACATTTTAAACAAACAAATCCAAAGGCATTACAAGAGAAATATAAATTAACGGATGAACAAATGCAGTTAAGTAATGTTGATTTATTATTAGATTTAACAAAAAAAATGGGTTTCAAAGAAGATTATGATCGTGCGAGTGAGAGAATTATATTTGATATTAGACAAGGTAAACTTGGTCGTTATACCTTAGAAATCCCTCAATTGGGTGGCGAATAGTTGTGACCAAATTTACAATTTCTCAAGTAAAAGAACATTTATTGAATAATCCATCGGATAATTTTATGCAAGAAATAGCTAAAGACTCTCGCAAAGGAGTTATTAAGCTTTTAATCCAATATAATAATAGACAAAAAAAACTAGTTGAACACCAAGAATTATTTAATCGTAGGTTAGTAATAGAAAGAGACCTATGGCAGAATGGTATTCCTTACATCGCTGGTATTGATGAGGTTGGAAGAGGACCGTTAGCTGGTCCAGTTGTTAGTGCAGCAGTTATTTTACCTCATAATTTCAATCTAATTGACGTGAATGATTCGAAAAAATTATCTGCATCTATGCGTGAAGCATTATACGTTGAAATATTAGCTACAGCTGTTTCAGTTGGTATATCTGTGATAAATAATCAAACAATTGATGAAGTTAATATATATCAAGCATCAAGAATTGCTATGTTAGAAGCTGTTAATTCATTGGACGTGAAACCACAACAATTATTGATTGATGCTATGACGATTGATAGCGATATTCCGCAGGAAAGTTTCATTAAAGGCGATTCTAAAAGTGCTAGTATTGCTGCTGCTAGTATCGTTGCTAAGGTTTACCGAGATCATCTCATGAACTTTTACAATGAATTATATCCAGGATACGATTTCAATCATAATGATGGATATGGAACTAAAAAACATTTAGCAGGACTTAGCAAATTAGGAGTCACTCCAATTCATCGTCGAACATTTGAACCAATTAAATCTATTCTAAAAAAATAATGAAATAAATTGCGTACCTTATTAGTATTAATGACTAATAAGGAGAAACAATGACAATAAGAGACACTTTAATTAAACTTAGACTATGTTCTGAAATAACGTATATTGGCGAAAATAAAATTTTTGATTGGTTACAACAGAATCCAAGTTGTACTGATTTAACTCTAGATGTAATTAAATCCATTTTAAATTTAAATAGTAAAAAAATAGCTAGTTTCAGTAAAGCTTACACTAGTATTTCATTGAAAAATGAGGTTATTACCAATAAGTTACATTCAACAATTGTGACTATTATTGATGAGGACTATCCGTATCGACTAAAAGAATGCTATCGACCACCAATTGTTCTTTTTATGCGAGGAAATACGCAATTATTAAATCGACAATCACTTGCTGTTGTTGGTGCTCGGCAAAGAACTGACTACTCAATAGAAGTAATACGATTATTATTACCAAATAGTATCCAAAATGATAAGGTAATTTTAAGCGGATTAGCAGCCGGCGTTGATACCTTGGCACACCAATTTACAATAGCTAACGGAGCAGATACAATTGCTGTTATTGGGACAGGTTTAAATATTTATTATCCAAAAATTAATGAAGATTTACAAATTGAAATTAGCAAAAAGGGACTTTTATTATCTGAGTACGGACTGAATACAGGACCACAACGTAATCATTTCCCTGAAAGAAATCGAATTATTGCAGGCCTTTGTGAATGCTTATTAGTTACAGAGGCTAAACACCATAGTGGTAGTCTTATAACTGCCAATTTAGCATTGCAAGAAAATCGCACAGTACTAGCTGTACCCGGATCAATTATTAGTCCTCTTTCACTTGGGTGTAATGAACTAATAATAGCCGGTGCAATGCCGATTATTAACGGTGAACAGATACTTGCAGAGTTCTATGAAAACTAGTTACGCTTGACAAGTCTCTCTAATATGCTTTAAGATTACTAACGATTTTAAAAATGTTATTGCTTACAATATAAATACTACGAAGGAGTTCAATTATGCCAGTAACCAAAAAGAAAAAGAGAACGCCGGCAAAAAAAAATCTAGTTATTGTTGAATCACCTTCTAAGGCTAAAACAATTGAAAAATACCTAGGCAGCAACTACCATGTTGTCGCTAGTCTTGGACATATTAGAGATTTACCACGAAGTAAAATGGGAGTTGACGTTGAAAACAACTATGATCCTCATTACATTTCAATTCGTGGTAAAGGCGATGTTATTAAAAGTTTAAAAAAAGAAGCTAAAAAAGCTAAAAATGTTTATCTAGCAGCCGATCCTGATCGTGAAGGCGAGGCAATTGCATGGCATTTATCTCATATTTTAGATTTAGATATCACGGACAAAAATCGTGTTGTTTTTAATGAAATTACAAAAGATGCAGTTAAAAATGCTTTTAATGATCCTAGATCAATTGATATGAATTTAGTTGATGCACAACAAGCTCGCCGTATTTTAGATAGATTAGTTGGTTATTCAATTAGTCCTTTATTATGGGCTAAAATAAAAAAAGGCTTAAGTGCTGGTCGAGTTCAGTCTATTGCTTTGAATTTAATTATTGATAGAGAAAAAGAAATTCGTGCATTTATACCAGAGGAATACTGGACTATTGATTCTGAATTTAAAAAAGGTAAAGAGAAATTTGATGCAGCTTTTTATGGTATTAAGGGAAAGAAAAAAGCACTTCATGATAATGAAGATGTTAAAAAAGTAATGGCATTAATTGATACAAAACAAGATTTTGATATCACCGCTGTCACAAAAAAAGAACGTAAAAGATTTCCAGCTTTACCATTTACTACAAGTACAATGCAACAAGATGCTAATAGAAAATTAAACTTTCGTACAAGAAAAACGATGATGGTTGCACAACAATTATATGAAGGAATTCATCTCGGAAAACAGGGTACTGTTGGTTTAATCACTTACATGCGTACCGACTCGACTCGTGTATCTACGACTGCCAAACATGAAACTGCTCAATTTTTACACGAAAAGTATGGTGAAGATTATGCAGCTATTAAGCCACGCAAAGGTAAATTACAAGAAGGTGCACAGGACGCACATGAAGCAATTAGACCTTCCTCTGTTTTACGTACACCTGCTTCAATGAAGGATTATTTAAGTAATGATCAAATGAAGTTATATAAATTAATTTGGTCGCGATTTGTTGCCAGTCAAATGACACCAGCTGTAATGGATACAATGTCTGTATCTATTGAACAAAATGGCGTTACTTATCATACTTCTGGGTCAAAGACTAAGTTTGCAGGTTATACAAAAATTTATGAGGATAACAAAAAGACTGATAATATTTTACCGGATTTAAAAGTTGGCGATCATGTTAAGTTAGCTAAAAATCAGCCTAACCAACATTTTACTCAGCCACCTGCTAGATTCACTGAAGCAAATTTAATTAAAACACTTGAAGAAAATGGTGTTGGACGTCCATCAACGTATGCACCAACCTTGGATACTATTCAACGTCGATATTATGTGAAATTAATTGCTAAGCGTTTTGAACCAACTGAACTGGGTGAAATTGTAGATGATATGATTGAAGCTTATTTTAGTGATATTGTGAATGTTAAATTTACTGCTGAATTAGAAAAAGGTCTTGATAACATTGAAGTCGGAGACGAAAATTGGGTTAAAGTTGTTGATGATTTTTATAAACCATTTTCAAAAAATGTTGAACATGCCCAAGAAACAATTGAGAAAGTTCAAATTAAAGATGAACCAGCTGGATTTAATTGTGAAATTTGTGGGTCACCGATGGTTATTAAGATGGGCCGATATGGTAAATTTTTTGCATGTACGCGTTTTCCAGATTGTCGTAATACAAAAGCAATCGTTAAAGAAATTGGTGTAACTTGTCCATTGTGTCAGCAAGGGGAAGTAATTGAACGTAAATCTAAACGAAATCGTTTATTCTATGGTTGCTCAAGATACCCAGATTGTGAATTCGTATCATGGGATAAACCTATTGGTCGCGAATGTCCAAAATGTCAACATTATTTAATTGAGAAAAAAGTAAAAGGTGGAAAACAAGTCAAATGTAGTAATTGTGACTATGAAGAAGCGGTTCAAAAATAATTGAATCTAACTAGCAGGGGGATTATATAATGGAAAATACTAGCGTTAATGTAATCGGTGCTGGTCTTGCCGGTAGTGAAGCTGCATGGCAGATTGCCAAGCGAGGAGTTCATGTTAATTTATACGAGATGCGCCCTATCAAAATGACACCAGCGCATCATACTGAGAATTTTGCTGAACTAGTTTGTACGAATTCTTTAAGAGCTAATCAAATTACGAATGCCGTTGGTCTTTTGAAGGAAGAGATGAGACAGTTAGATTCAGTTATTATGAAGTCAGCTGACCATAATGCAATTCCGGCTGGCGGTGCGCTAGCCGTTGACCGTGATAAATTTTCTGGTGAGATAACTGATTTAGTTAAAAATCATGAAAATATTACGGTTATCAATGAAGAGTTAACTGAACTACCAAAAGGTCCAACAATTGTTGCGACAGGTCCTTTAACATCATCAGGTTTAGCAGAATCAATTAAACAATTAAATGGTAGTGAGGGACTTTATTTTTATGATGCAGCTGCACCAATTTTAGAAAAATCATCATTAAATATGGATAAAATCTACTTAAAATCACGATATGATAAAGGTGATGCTGCATACCTTAATTGTCCAATGACTAAAGAGGAATTTATAACCTTTTATAAGGCACTAATAGGGGCCGAAACTGCTGAAATGCATGATTTTGAAGATGAAAAATTTTTCGAAGGTTGTATGCCAATTGAAGAAATGGCTAGAAGAGGCGCTAAAACAATGTTATTTGGCCCTTTAAAACCAGTTGGATTAGAAGACCCTAAGACTGGTAGAACACCTTTTGCCGTTGTCCAATTGCGTCAAGACAATGCAGTCGGTGACTTATACAATATTGTTGGTTTCCAAACGCATCTTAAATGGGGCGAACAAAAGAATGTTTTCTCACTAATTCCAGGTTTAGAAAATGTTGAATTTGTTCGTTATGGTGTTATGCATCGTAATACATTTATGCGTTCTCCTGATACACTGGAACCAACATATCAGTCTAAATTTAGAAATGATTTATTTTTTGCTGGTCAAATGACAGGTGTTGAAGGCTATGTAGAAAGTGCTGCAAGTGGATTATTAGCAGGGATCAATGCCGCACATCTTGTTTTAGGAGAAGAGCTAGTCGTACTTCCTAAAACAACTGTGATGGGAGCTATGGCCCATTATATAACACATGCCAGTGGTAAACATTTTCAGCCGATGAATGCTAACTTTGGTATTATCCCTAAATTAGGCACAAAAATTCGAGATAAACAAGAAAAAAATCAAGCGGTTGCAAATCGTGCTCTAGAGCATTTAGCAATTGTTAAACCAAGTCTTTAAATATTTATGAAATATCTGATAAAATAATTGAGTTATACTTCATTGTTGTGCTACAGTAGTAGCGTTCAATGAAGTTTTTTTATACAATAAATGAGTAACATGGAGGAGTTTATTATGGCAACTGTTTCATTTCATGCAACAACAATTTGTGCCGTTAAGCATAATGGTCACTGTGCAATGGCCGGTGATGGCCAAGTCACAATGGGTGAAAAAGTTATTATGAAGGGGACTGCTAGAAAAGTTCGTCGCATATATAACGATCAAGTAGTTGTTGGTTTCGCTGGTAGCGTTGCCGACGCATTTAATCTTGAAGAACGATTTGAAAAAAAATTAAATGAATTTAGTGGTAATTTACAACGTGCAGCAGTTGAATTAGCTCAGGATTGGCGTAGTGAACAATCCTTACAAAAATTAGAAGCACTTTTGATTGTAATGAACAGTAATGAAATGTTATTAGTTTCTGGTAGTGGAGAAGTAATTGAACCTGACGATGACATTTTAGCAATCGGATCTGGCGGAAATTTTGCTTTGTCTGCTGCAAAGGCACTTAAGCATCATACAACTGATATGTCAGCTAAAGAAATTGCTGAGGCATCAATTAATATTGCCGGTGATATTGATATTTTTACTAACCATCATGTCATCTCAGAAGAATTATAGAAAGCGGGTAAATTTATGACTATAAGTGATAAAACACCAAAACAGATTGTTACAGAACTAGATCAATACGTTATCGGTCAAAATGATGCAAAAAAGGCCATTGCTGTTGCATTACGTAATAGATATCGTCGGATGCAACTTTCTGAATCAATGCAAAAAGATGTTACACCTAAAAATTTAATGATGATTGGGCCAACTGGTGTAGGTAAAACTGAAATTGCTCGTCGTTTGGCAACAATGCTTGAAGCACCATTTATTAAAGTTGAAGCAACAAAATTCACTGAAGTTGGTTACGCTGGACGTGATGTTGAATCAATGGTACGTGACTTGGTTGACGTGTCAATTAAATTAGAAGAAGATGCTCAATATGGCCGTGTTTCAGGCGCAGCTGAACGTATGGCTGATAAACGACTTGTAAAACTTCTAGTTCCAGGTATTAAAAAACAAAAAAAAGCCGAGAATGTTAATCTTATGCAAATGATGTCTCAAATTCAAAAAGGTCAAATACCTGCCGGATTAGATGCAAAAGATGAAGAGGAGGTCACTGACGACATTAGAAATGAACGACTATCTGTATCGGAACAACTAAGTCGTGGTTTATTAGAAAATAACGAAGTGACAATTAAAGTTGATGAACCTAAACAGCCTTCTGGTATGAATGGCATGATGGGACAAATGGGCATCGACTTAGGAGATACCTTAAGTGCATTAACACCAACACGCCAAGTAGAAAGAACGTTAACCGTAGCAGAAGCCCGTAAAATTTTAATTCGTGAAGAATCAAAAAAATTAGTTAATGTAGCAGATATCAATCAAGCTGCAATTGAACGTGCTGAAAACACTGGAATTATTTTTATTGATGAAATTGATAAAATTACTTCAAAATCTCAAAAAAATAGTGGTGAAGTTTCTAGAGAAGGCGTACAACGTGATATTTTACCAATTGTTGAAGGCTCTCAAATTTCAACTAAATATGGTGTTATTAATACTGATCATATCTTGTTTATTGCATCAGGTGCTTTTCATGAAAGTAAACCTAGCGATTTAATTGCTGAACTTCAAGGTCGTTTCCCAATTCGAGTTGAATTAGATGATTTGAGCCAAGCAGATTTTGTTAAAATTCTTACAGAACCTCATAATGCCTTAATTAAACAATATATTGCTTTAATTGGCACTGATAATATTAATGTGACATTTACAATTGAAGCAATTGAGAAAATATCTGAAATTGCTTACAACGTTAACCACGATACTGAAAATATTGGTGCACGCAGACTGCATACAATTCTTGAAAAATTACTTGAAGATTTACTATTTGAGGGTCCAGATATGCAAATGGGTGACATAACAATTACTGAAAGTTATGTTGAAGACAAAATTGGTAACATCGTTGCTGATAAAGATCTTAGTCGTTATATTTTATAGGATAGGGTGAACTAAAATGACAGTTGAACTTAAAAATGATTTCATCACAGTCAAAATTGCTGAACAAGGTGCTGAATTAATCAGTATTACCGGAAATGACACATCTATTGAATATATTTGGCAAGCAGATAAACAATACTGGGGTAGACATGCCCCAGTATTGTTTCCATTTGTTGGGCGTTTAAAAAATGATGAATATGCGTATGATCATAAAACATATAAAATGGGTCAACATGGCTTTGCCCGTGACATGCTTTTTACAGTGGTTTCTAAA
This sequence comes from Dellaglioa sp. CoH-55-MRSF-9, assembly GCF_056782155.1. The sequence goes on from NZ_JBXAYG010000002.1 coordinate 126,427, forward strand.
AGTAAAACATCAGTTGTTCTGGAATTAGGTTCATCCCCAGAAACAATCTCAAAGTATCCGTTTAATTTTAGATTGAGATTACATTACATTTTAACTAATCATCAAATAAAAGTAATTTACGATGTTTATAACCCCGATGAAAATCCTTTGTTATTTTCTATCGGAGGACACCCAGCATTTAACGTACCACTTAAAAATGCTTATTTAAATCTAGAAAATTATCAAATTGAAGTGGCACCAAATGTTGAAAGACGTCAAATTCCACTAGTTGGACCTTTTAGCGATATCGAAAATGCAAAATCAGTTAAGTTCAACGAACCTATTAAGTTATCTCGCGAAACATTCAAAAATGATGCCTTAATTTACGAATTGAAACAACTAGAAACGACTATCTTACTTTCAACACCTGAAGATGATCATGGTGTTTCCGTGACATTAAATGGTGCAGATTACGTTGGTATCTGGTCGAAATATCCTGAAAATTCACCATTTGTTTGTATTGAACCATGGTGGGGAGTAGCTGATAATATTGAATCTACTGGTAATTTATCAGATAAAAGTAATATTTATACGTTAGAAAAAAATAAATCGTTCGAAGGTTCGTATGAAATCACAGTATTTTAAAAAAAAAATCGATGAAATAATCATCGATTTTTTTTATTTCGTAAATATAATCCAAGACCAAAAGGTACCATACTCTCAGTACCATTTAAAATACGTTTTATGTTGTCTCTATGTTTATAAATAACAAATATAGTCAAAATACCTGCAATACTAGTTAATAACCAATCTTGAAATAATATCGCTGTTATCGTAATACCAATAAATCCAATGACACTTGCAACACTTACCATACTCGTTAAAAGTATTAAAGAAATAAACATGGTACAAGCGATAAGAAAAAATAGCGGATTATACGGTAATAAAATACCCGCACCAGTAGCAACTGCCTTACCACCTTTAAATCCAGTAAATATTGAGAATGTATGTCCAGCTACTGCACCTACACCAATTAGTAAAGGACTAACGGTTGATGCGACCCCAAACATATAAGGGAGGCTTGCAGCTATAATTCCTTTTGATATATCCATCACTAAGACAACAGTCCCTGCTTTTGGTCCAAGAACTCGATAAGTATTAGTTGTACCAACATTACCACTACCAAAATTTCTGATATCCTTTTGATAAAAATATTTTCCAATCCAAACCCCTGATGGAATTGATCCTAAAATATAAGCGATAATCAACATTAATATGATTGTACCCATGATAATTCACTCCTTTCAGCCAGTAAATCCAATAAGTAGTATTTTAACATTCTTTTAAGAAGACACCAAAATTTTTTATAAAATAGAACATCTATTCGGATTTCTCTTTACATTTTAAAAAAGAATAGGTTATTATAGTAACGTTACTGTAGGAATACAGAGTAAGGGGCGTTTAACTGAATGACTAATCAAAATAAAACAAAATACAATGATGATTCAATTCAAGTTCTTGAAGGACTAGAAGCAGTTAGAAAACGACCTGGTATGTATATTGGGTCGACAGATGGCAAGGGATTACATCATCTTGTCTACGAGATTGTTGATAACGCAGTTGATGAAGCCTTGTCAGGATATGGTTCACAAATCGACGTTACAATCCACAGTGATAACAGTATTACTGTTGTAGATTATGGTCGTGGTATGCCTATTGGTATGCATGCATCAGGAATACCAACTGTTGAAGTTATCTTCACTGTCTTACATGCTGGTGGAAAATTTGGCCAAGGCGGATATAAAACGTCTGGTGGACTACATGGCGTTGGCGCAAGTGTCGTTAACGCATTATCTTCATCATTAACAGTTGATACCGTTCGTGATGGTATTCGTTATGAAGAAAAGTTTAAAAATGGTGGGCATCCAGTTGGGACTTTAAAAAAATTAGGTGCAACTAAACGAGCAAATGGAACAACAGTAACTTTTAAACCCGATGAAAGTATTTTTTCAACTACAATTTATAAGTATGATATTTTAGCTGAAAGATTAAAAGAGTCTGCCTTTTTATTACGTGGTGTCAAAATTGTTTTAACAGATGAAAGAACTGATAAACAAGATATCTATCATTTTGAAGAAGGTATTAAAGAATTCGTTGCTTATTTAAACGAAGACAAAGATACACTTGGCGAAGTGATGTATTTTGATGGCATTAAAGATAAAATTGAAGTAGAAGTTGCAGCACAATATAATGATGGCTACTCAGAAAACTTAATGTCCTTTGTTAATAACGTTCGGACAAAAGATGGTGGTACACATGAAGCAGGAATGAAGTCTGCTTGGACAAAAGCATTTAACGAATATGCCAGAAAATTAGGTCTTTTAAAAGATAAAGATCGTAATTTAGAAGGTAGTGATGTTCGAGAGGGCCTTTCAGGAGTCATTTCAGTGCGAATACCTGAAGAGTTATTGCAATTCGAAGGACAAACGAAGGGTAAATTAGGTACACCCGAAGCAAGATCTATCGTCGATAGCGTTCTGAGTGAAAAACTTGGGTTTTATTTGATGGAAAATGGTGAGTTTGCACAAGAACTTGTTAGAAAATCAATTAAAGCTAGAGAGGCTCGAGAAGCAGCTCGTAAGGCTCGTGATGATTCAAGAAATGGGAAAAAGAAAAAGAAAAATGATCGCTTATTATCTGGGAAATTAACACCTGCACAATCGAAAAACGCTAAGAAAAATGAGTTGTTTTTAGTCGAAGGTGATTCTGCCGGTGGTTCAGCTAAACAAGGTCGTGAACGCAAATTCCAAGCCATTCTACCTTTACGTGGTAAGGTATTGAATACTGAAAAGGCAAAATTACAAGATATTTTAAAAAATGAAGAAATTAATACAATGATTTATACAGTTGGCGCAGGTGTTGGTGCTGAATTTAAGCTCGAAGACAGTAACTACGATAAAATTATTATCATGACTGATGCTGATACTGATGGTGCGCACATCCAAACCTTATTATTGACATTTTTCTATAAATATATGCGTCCACTAATTGATGCTGGGAAAATCTATATTGCTTTACCACCTTTATATAAAATTCAAAAAGGAACGGGTAAAAAAATAGAGAGTATCTATGCTTGGACCGATGAAGAGCTTGATAAAGCAACAACAAAAATTGGACGTGGTTACAACCTACAACGATTTAAAGGTCTGGGCGAAATGAATGCAGATCAATTATGGGAAACAACTATGGATCCAATGACAAGAACTTTAGTTAGAATTCGAATTGATGATCCTGCACTTGCTGAAAAAAGAGTGACAACCTTAATGGGCGACAAGGTAGAACCTCGTCGAAATTGGATTGAAGAAAATGTTCAATTTTCACTTGAAGAGGACGGTAGTATCCTTGATAAGGTATCAAGTAAACAAGTTACTGATTTAAAAAATGAAGAAGATTTAACATTATTTGAAGATCAAACAACGACTGACTAAGGAAGGAGGATTATTAATTTGGCTATAGAAAAAGATACATCAAAAATTCAAGAGCTGACCTTAGAAGATGTTATGGGTGAACGATTTGGTCGTTATTCTAAATATATTATTCAAGAACGTGCTTTACCTGATATACGTGATGGCCTAAAACCTGTTCAACGTCGTATTTTATACGCAATGAATCAAGATGGTAACACATATGATAAAGGGTTTAGAAAATCTGCTAAATCTGTCGGAAATGTTATGGGTAATTTTCATCCTCATGGAGATAGCTCAATTTACGAAGCTATGGTCCGTATGAGTCAAAACTGGAAATTACGAACACCATTAATTGAAATGCACGGAAATAATGGGTCAATGGATGGTGATTCTCCTGCCGCAATGCGTTACACAGAAGCTCGTACAAGTAAAATTGCGACTGAAATGCTACGTGATATTGAAAAAGAAACGGTTGATTTCGTATTGAATTTTGATGATACGGAGTATGAACCAACTGTTTTACCAGCAAGATTTCCTAATTTGTTAGTAAATGGTGCAACGGGAATTTCAGCTGGGTATGCAACTGAAATTCCACCTCATAATTTAAGCGAGGTTGTTGATGCCGTTGTTTATTTAATTGGTCATCCAAATGCGACTTTAGATAAATTAATGTCATTCGTTAAGGGCCCCGATTTTCCAACCGGTGGTATTTTACAAGGACTATCCGGCATCCAGAGTGCTTATAAAACGGGGCGTGGTAAAGTAGTCGTTCGTTCTAGAACTGAGATTCAAGAACTAAAGGGTGGTAAAACACAAATTATTATTTCAGAAATTCCATACGAAGTGAATAAAGCTGTTCTTGTTAAAAAGATGGATGAAATTCGCTTATTAAAAAAAGTTGATGGGATTGCTGAAGTTCGAGATGAAAGTGATCGTGAAGGACTACAAATTGCAATTGAATTAAAACGCAACGTCAATGCACAAGGTATTTTAAATTATTTATTTAAAAATACTGATTTACAAATTTCGTATAATTTCAATATGGTTGCAATTAACCATCAACGACCTGAGTTAGTTGGCTTAAAAAAATTCTTATCTTCGTACTTAGAGTATCAATTAAGTGTTACGAAAAAAAGAACTGAATTTGATTTAAAAAAGGCTGAGTCTCGTCAACATATCGTTGAAGGGTTAATTAAAGCTTTATCAATTTTAGATAAAGTAATTAAAGCAATCCGTGCAAGTAAAGATAAAAAGAGTGCTAAATTAAGCTTAATGGATCTGTTCGATTTCACAGAAAAACAAGCTGAAGCAATTGTTTCATTACAACTGTACCGCTTGTCTAATACAGATGTGACTGCGCTTGAAAAAGAAAATGCAGAGCTTGCTGCAAAAATTATTGATTACAAAGCAATATTGGCAGATCCTAGTAAGTTATCTGATGTTGTGAAAAAAGAGCTTAAACAAGTATCTAAAGAATATGCCACACCTCGACTAACTGAAATTCAAGAACATATTGAAGACATTAAGATTGAAACAGCAGTTTTAGTAACTCCCGAAGATGTTCAAGTATTAGTTAGCCGTGATGGTTATCTCAAACGTAGCTCATTACGGTCATTTAACGCCTCAGGAGTAAATGAGAATGGTTTGAAAAACGAAGATCAAATTGTATTTAATGAATCTGTTAACACATTAGATCATCTATTTATGTTTACAAATAAGGGAAATATGATTTACCGTCCAATTCATGAAATAACTGAGGCAAAGTGGAAAGATACTGGGGAACATATTTCACAAACTATTGGATTAGATACTGATGAATATTTAATTAAAGCATTTTCTTTCAAAAAAGTGAATGTCCCTGGTAAATTTGTTTTTGCAACTAAAAATGGATTCATTAAACAAACACTGGTTTCCGACTTACAACCCGGACGAACTTATAAAGGTCATGCAAGTAAATTCATGAAATTGAAGGAAGCTAACGATGATGTTATCTTGATTTCATACTTGAAAGAAACGGATGACTCGTTATTCATTTTTAGTGCTTCACATGATGGGTATGGATTAAAGTATCCTCTCGAAGAAGTTCCTGTTGTCGGATCTAAAGCAGCTGGTGTAATCGCGATGAATCTTAAGAAGGATGATTATGTTGCCGCTACTTGTTTAGTAACTGAACATAGTCAGATTGGATTATTAACACAGCGCGGTTCATTTAAGCGTATGGCTGTATCAGAAGTGAGCTCGACAAGTAGGGCGAAACGTGGCGTTCTTGTTCTTAGAGAGCTTAAGAAGGAACCTCATAGAGTCGTTGGCATGAAACTCATTACTAAAGATGTGAATTTAAATGCCCTTACTGAAAGTGGCAATGAATTTATTATCGAACCAATGTCATATCCGCTATCTGATAGATATTCAAATGGTTCATTTGTTATTGATACAGAACAATTAGGAATACCTAATAATTTAAATGAGATTAATTAATAATTAAATTGTTAAAAAAAGGCAAATTTGTTTGCTCTTTTTTTTTATTACGCTTATTATACTAATATGACTATTAATTTCTAGAACTGAGGAGATCACGCTAATATGAAAACAAAGCAAGAAAATATATTTTCATCAAAAACGTTAACATATTTTTTACAGCTTGCAGATATAATGAATTATACGCAAGCAGCCCAAATATTAGGAATCACACAACCTGCATTAACACAGCAAATTAAAAAATTAGAAAGAACAGTTGGTGCACCACTTTTTTATTCTGTTGGTAAAAAATTACATCTTTCTGATGCTGGCTATACAATGCTAGATGCAACACACCAAATCTATGAAACATTAAATAAAGCAACGAATGAAATTCAACAATCAACAAGTGCAACACAAGGAGAAATTACTATCGGGATTTTGGCTTCAATCGAAGACGAAGTGTTTGATGATTTTGTTATCCAGTACTATAAAAATAATCCAGATATTATTGTGTCATTCCATTTACTAACGCGTAAAGAAATTTGGAGTGAACTTGAGAATAATAAAATTGATTTAGCTATTATGTATCTTCCAGATGAAAGTATTAAAAACTGGAAACCATACGAAAGTAAGAAAATCTTTACTGAAGATTTATTGTTTTTACATCATAATGAAAAGTTATCTTCTAAAAAGAAAGTTAGACTTCAAGAAACAATTGATAATGTTTGGGTCACTTATCCAAGTGATTATTATCTTGATAAAACAATTAAAACAATTTATCAAAATCAATTAGTTAACCTGCCAAAGAGTGTTGCTAGATTTACATCACCCACACAGATTTTAAAATTTGCTCGTGCAACACATGCTTATTCAGCATTACCAACTTCATTTTTAACGGCTCATCCTGAAAGCAAAGACCTTTGGACATCTCATTTTGATCCAGAAATAAAATTTGATTTGTCATTTGTCTTTAGAAAAGATAAAGATGAAATTCCTAGAAATGAACATTTTTTAAATGCATTTGATAAATTTTTAGAAGAAAAAGATTACATGACTCGACTTAAAGAAATTAACAAATAAAAAGGAGATTATAATAATGACTAAACAATTAATTTTTGGACATCAAAGTCCTGATACAGACGCAGTTGTAGCTGCTAAAGCATTCTCATATCTACAAAATAAATTAGGTTTCGATACTGAAGCCGTTACCTTAGGAACATTAAGTGAAGAAACAAAATTTGTTTTAGATTACTTTAATGAACCTGAACCAAGAATTATTGAAACAGCTAAAAATGAGGTTGAATCAGTTATGTTAGTTGATCATAATGAATCTCAACAAAGTGTTTCTGATATCGCTGATCTTGTTGTAACAGACGTTGTCGATCATCATCGTATTGCTAATTTCACAACCAATATGCCTCTTAATTTCCGCGCAGAGGCTGTCGGTTGTTCAAGTACCATCCTATGGAAAATGTTTAATGAAAACAATATTGAAATTCCTGCTAATATTGCAGGATTAATGATGTCAGCTATTATTTCTGATACATTGTTATTCAAATCACCTACAACGACTCCAGTTGATATTGAAGCAACTAAAGCACTTTCTAAAATTAGTAACACTGATTACAATGTATACGGATTAGATATGTTAAAAGCTGGAACTAATTTATCTAGCAAAACTGAAACAGAATTGATTAACGGAGATGCCAAATCTTTTGATATGGCTGGTAAAACAGTACGTGTTGCTCAAGTTAATACCGTTGATTTAGAAGAAGTTTTTAACCGTGAAGCTGCACTAGTTTCAGCGATTGAAGATGATAGTAAAGCTAATAATTATGATTTATTCTTACTATTAGTTACAAATATCCTAGACAGTGATTCAGAACTATTAGTTGTTGGAGAACCTAAAGAAATGGTTGAAAAAGCCTTCAACACAAAACTTTCTGATAACAAATTGTCATTACCTGGTGTTGTTTCAAGAAAAAAACAAGTTGTTCCTCAATTACAAGCTGTTTTTGAAGCTTAATAAAAAATCTTAAAAGTTTAGACTTTATCTCTAAGCTTTTTTATTTTAAGGAGAATTTAGGATGCTACCTGAAGAACAAATTCAAGCAGTTAAAATATATACGCAAAATAAATTAGCGTCAGATACTTCTGGACATGACTTTGCTCATATTGAACGAGTCGTTACAAATTCAAAAACGATTGCCTCAGAAATTCATAATATCAATTATTTAATAATTGTTCTTAGTAGTTATTTACATGACGTAATTGATGATAAAGTAGTCGATAATGTTAAAGAAGAAGTAACTAATTTAACAAATTTTTTAACATCTATTGATTTAACTTCACTTCAAATTAATGATATTTTAATAATTATTAAATCAATTTCTTTTAAAAACCAATTGAACGATAATACTATTAACTTGCCCGAAGAAGCAAAAGTTGTTCAAGATGCTGATCGATTAGATGCAATTGGTGCTGTCGGTATTGCTAGAACTTTTTATTACGGTGGACATGTTGGCAGTAAAATATATGATCCACATCGTGGTCCAAGAAGAAATATGACCCCAGAAGAATACAGGAATATTGAGAATCAAACGGTCATTAACCATTTCTACGAAAAGTTATTGACACTTACAGAAACAATGAACACTGAACCAGGAAAACGAATGGCTAAAAATAGACATCAAATTATGTTAGATTTCCTTGAGAATTTCAAATCTGAATGGGAAGGAAAGTCATAAAATAAAAACGATTAACTCAATATCGAGTTAATCGTTTTTATTTTATAATTTATTAATAGCATTCCGTTGTTCTTCATCAATCATATGGGTATATAACGCAGTTGCACTTGTCGAACTCTGACCCAATTGTGTTGCTACAAGTTGTTCATTCTTCGTCTCTAGGTACAATTTAGAAGCGAGTGTATGGCGTAGTTTATGCGGCGTAACACGGACTTTAAATGCAGATGAGTACTTGGCTACCAATTTTTCAATTGTACCACTCTCAATGCGTTTTCCAATTCCACGATATGATGAACAAAATAGGGCTTTTTCCATTTTATCTACTTTATAGTTCATTGTACGCACTTCAATATATTTAACAAGATAGGGGATTACCCACGGTGCAATTGGCACAGTATCCTTCTTGCCACCTTTTCGAATGACGGTAATATTATTTGTTTTTAAATTTAAATCAGGTAGGTCACTATTTGCAACTTCTGAAACCCGTAAACCACTACCTAGCATTAAAGCGTTAATAGCAATATCGCGATCTTTATCCCGTTTGAAAAAGGAAAGACCTTTAGGCTTTAACAAATCGGCATATTTTTGATCAATAAAGTTAATATAATCACGATCTTCAGTTCCAAGCATTAATTTATCTTTAATATTTGCTGCACGTGTAGCAAACGTTTCGTTATCTTTTACGACAGTAATTTTTTTCATCACATTACGATAAAAATATGGCTCTCCATCTTCTTTTTCCGTTTCTTCAGAAAGATACCTGAACAATGAAGAAATCGCTGTTAGAGAACGATTTACAGTGCTCCTAGAGAGTTGTGTGTTGCTATTTGCATTATTTGATTTACTTCTAGAAAGTAGGGAGGATTTATATAGTTCCATATCTTCCTTTTTTAAATGTTCTAAAACACTAATATCGATTGTCTTAATTGATTTTTCGTTAACAATACCTTCTGCCAGTAACCAATCAAAAAAACGTCTAAACTCTGTTAAATATTGATATAACGTTGCATTGGATAGGGGGATTGTAGATTTAGATTGATAGTATTCCTGCGCATACCAAGGTTGGTACTGTAATTCATTCTCAATTAATTCTAAATATTTTTCTTTTCTCAAAAATACACCTCATTATAACGGATAGTTTAATACGTAGAGAATAACACATTAAAGAGTTACAATTCAACTTTAATGAAAGTTGAACGCAAAATGTTCTTATATCAAACAGTATGATACATATTATTTAAAATTAGTGTTTATTCACAAAATAACTAATATATTTAATACTTTAGATTTTAAGTAATCCTTATATAGCTAATACCATAATTTGGCAAATTATGGTCGTCATGCTTGATATGTATCTACAAATATTAGTGTTAATTATATAATTTATTGGAGAATAATAATTGTAAATATATTTTATGATGAACAAATTATATTTACATAAAATAAAATGAGCGAGATACAAATACAAAACGAATGATAATTTAAATAGACTTGTTTAAAATCAGTAAGATATTGCGCTACTAAACTTTCATTAAATTGTGTGTTTTAACTAAAGTTGGATAGTGTTAATATGATAAGTCTCAATTTACCACTCATTTGATGCTTTTAAACTTTATCTATTAACTTAAAATTATTTTCTCCGACATACTATTATCTAGTCACAGTTACATCTTAATTATTATTTGAAAACAAAAAACTAACAACCGATTAAACCGGTTGTTAGTTTTAATAACTCTTAAGCTTGATCAAAGTCTTTAATCCACGCTAATGCTAATGCTTTTTCACCTAAATGTGTCCCAATGACTGGTCCAAAGTAACTGATATCAAATGTCATATCAGGATATTTCTTCTTCATTTTAGTCTGCCACTTAATTGCTGACGTTTCATCATTTGCATGAATAATAAGTCCACGTAAAGGATAATCAACAGATGCACGATGCTCTTCAAATAAATCTTCTACACGCTTAATTGCCTTCTTAGTTGATCTAATCTTTTCAAATGCAACAATTTTATTTGAAACACTATCAAATGTTAAAATTGGCTTAATTTTAAGAACACTTCCAATAAAGGCTGAAGCATTAGACAAACGACCGCCTCGTACAAGATTTTGCAAATCATCAACAATGAAATATTCACCTAACGTTGTCTTCAAATCATCTAATCGGGCAATGATATCATCGATAGAGGCATCTTCTTTAGCCATTTTAGCAGCTTCCAAAGCTAAATATCCCATTAACATAACTGTGATACCAGAATCATACGGTATCACACGAGTTGACTCAATTGTTGGTGCTATATTTTTTAAATTATCAATAAATCCTGAAATTGTATTTGTTAAATGAATACTTAAAATAATATCATAGCCTTCGCTACCTAATTTATCATATAAGTTAATCATTTCCCCAACAGAAGGCTGTGAGGTACTTGGAAAGGATGCAGATGTCTTTAATTTTTCATAGAATCCTTCAGTTGTAATATCAACGCCTTCATTATAAATTTTATTGTCAATAATGACTGGGATAGGAATTATAGTAATATTGTTCTCTTCAATCTGATCTTTAGATAGGTACGAAGTACTATCTGTTACAATTGCTATTTTCATTAATTAAACACCTCATTTTATGACGGTTTAAACGTCAGTCCTCGTTAGACTTTTGTCTAAGCGATTTAATAATATTCTTAATAAATTTTGTTCATCTTCTGGCCACTTTTCAAAAATAGTTGCTTCAAGTTCAGTAAAACCTTTATCAACTGCTTTTGACGACTCAACGCCGATTTCAGTCATTGTATAAATCAATTGGCGTTTATCGTCACCGATACTATGCTTATCAAGCATTTCTTTTTCAACTAAGCGTTTTAATTGTCGACTTAGTGTTGAGATATCTAGATCTGTTTCTACGGCCAATTTTTCCTGTGTGTTAAATTTAGCACTTATTTTCTTTAATAACTGCCACTCAGATATTGTTAATTGATTTTTTTTAGTTAAACGTTGTAAAATCACTTTATACTGTTTATCAATTGATAGTAAGTTTTCAAGACTTGTTTTCATTTTGTTGACCCCTTAAATTCGATATACCTTGCATTATACAATATATAGACTAAAAATGGCAAGAAAACTATTCAATAATGATTCTTTGCGATTTATCGTTTAAAACGTTACACTTGTAGTTATTAAACATATTTTATAGAAAGTGAGTTGATTAAATGTCATTTGATGGCGTTTTTACTCATGCAATGATTAGTGAACTAAGAACCAAACTAATCGGTGGTCGGGTCTCAAAAATATCACAACCCTACCCTAATGAGGTTATTATTACAATTCGTGCAAATAGAAAGAATCAACCCTTACTATTATCTGCACATTCAAGTTATGCTCGTGCACAAATTACAAATATTCCCTATTCAAATCCTAAAACACCAACTAATTTTACTATGATGCTTCGTAAATATTTAGAGAGCGGTCAACTTGTAGCAATTGATCAGATTGCTAATGATCGTATTATTAATTTTTCATTTTTAACTAGAAATGAACTTGGTGATGAACAACCTCTAATTTTAAGTTTAGAAATGATGGGACGTTATAGTAATTGTCTACTAATTAATCCAACTAATGATAAGGTTTTGGATACCATTAAACATATTAGTTCAGACCAAAATCGATATCGTATGCTAATACCTGGTGCAACCTATCGTCAGCCACCAGCTCAAGATAAATTAAATCCATTTACAGATACAACTGATACATTTAAAAAACTTTTATCCGAGTTTCCAAATAAGGAAGTCCTAGCGAAGGAACTTCAAAATAGCTATCAAGGTCTCGCTGGTCAATCTAGTTTAGATCTTGCAACTGCACTTCATACTAATGTTGAAGACCCTAGTGTCAGCTGGTCAACTTTCTTCACACAATTTGATACACCGACACCAACTATTTTATCTGGCAAACGTCTTGATTTTTCGGCCATTCCAAATAAAGAAATTGGTACTGGTCAAGAATTCGATTCATTAAGCGAAATGCTGGATACTTACTATCTCGATAAAGCAAATAAAGACCGCGTTCAACAACAAGGTAGCCATTTAATCCGCGTTGTTAAAAATGAGCTCAAAAAGAACCGTGGTAAACAAAAAAAATTAGAAAAAACTTTAAAAAATACTGAAACAGCGGATCAATTACGGGTCCAAGGTGAATTATTAACTACTTATCTTCACTTAGTTAAACAAGGAATGACAGAAGTTTCATTACCTAATTTCTATGATAATGAAAAAGAAATGACCATTCAATTATCCAATCAAATTTCACCTTCAAAAAATGCACAAAAATATTTTAAAAAATATCAAAAACAAAAGAATGCAGTTATATTTGTTAATGAGCAACTTCTCCTAAATAAAAAAGAAATTGCTTACTTAGAAGAAATTCAATCAGAAATCGAGTTAGCTGAACCTAAAGACTTACCAGATATTAAGGTTGAATTACAACAACAAGGTTTATTAAAAGAACAAAAATTGAATAAAAATAAAAAAGCAATTAAAATTAAAATAAGTAAACCAGATGAATATTATGCAACAGATGGAACCCTTATCTCTGTTGGTAAGAATAATCTTCAAAATGATCAACTAACCATGAAGACAGCCAATAAATCTGACATCTGGCTACATGCTAAAAACATTCCTGGTTCCCATGTAATTATTCACAGTTCTAATCCTAGTGATGAAACAGTCACAGAAGCGGCTAACTTAGCTGCTTATTTCTCAAAATATCGTCAATCAGCATCTGTTCCAGTAGATTATATCCAAGTTAAACGGATTAAAAAGCCCAATGGCTCAAAGCCAGGTTTTGTTGTCTACGAAGGTCAAAACTCAACCTTTATTACACCAGACTTACAAAAAATTATGGCTATGCGTCGTAAATAAAAAGTTTCAACTAAGAAATTATTCTTAGTTGAAACTTTTTTACTATAACCAATTACTTGGATTGATACGCCATTTATCCAATAATAATTTTTCATCAGAATTAATTTTTTCTTGTTCCTTAGCTACTTTAATAAGTGTTGAATAATTAGTTAATGTCTCAAAAGGTGTTTTAATATCAGCAAAATTTGTCGTACTTGCCGCTAGTTCATAACTAAAAATACCGATGACACCTAGAACATCAGCGCCTTCATTTTTTGCTGCATTAACTGCTTGAATAACACTTCCACCAGTTGAAATGAGATCATCAATTAAAATAGTTTTTTGTCCTTTGATTAATCGTCCTTCAATTTGTTGACCAGTACCATGATCTTTAGGCTTTGTTCTAACATAAATTAACGGTAAATTTAATTCATTAGCAATCCATGCTGCATGGGGTATTCCTGCAGTTGCCGTTCCTGCAATTACCTCTGTATCAGGATATTTTTCACGAATAATACCTGCTATGCCTTTAGCGATTCTAGTACGAATTTCAGGATAACTAATCGTTAACCGATTATCACAATAAATTGGACTTTTTAGTCCACTTGCCCAAATAAACGGCTTCTTTGGCGATAAAGTTACGGCACCAATCTCTAATAAATCACTGGCAACTGTCTCTGCTAAATTCATTTAAGCTTCCTCCCACATTTTTTTGATTGCTTGGTAAGCAGCAAACGGATCTACTGCTTGCGTTATTGATCGTCCGACAACGATGGCGCTACTTTGATTTCTTTTTGCAGCAGCTGGTGTCATTACTCTTTTTTGATCACTTACTGCCTGCCCTTCCAATCGTATTCCAGGTGTGACTGCCAAAAAGTTTTTGGAAGTTGCTTCCTTAATTATTTTAGCTTCTTGTGCTGAACAAACAACACCCGCTAATCCAGCTAATTCTGTTAACTTAGCGTAATTAACGACACTTTCAATTAATGGTCGTTCAACCAATTGTTCCGTTTCTAGTTGTTCTTGGCTGGTAGAAGTTAATTGTGTAATTGCGATTATTTTCGGCATTTTTATTGAGGAATTACCTTGGTCTAATCCATCTAATGCATATTTCATCATTTCAACGCCACCAGCCGCATGGACTGTTGTTAATGAAATACCTAGTCGACTTAAACTGGTCATAGTTTGCCGAACAGTATTTGGAATATCATGACATTTTAAATCAAGAAAAATGTCATGCCCCTGATCAATTAATTCTTCAACAAAACGAGTTCCTTCACTGTAAAACAATTCCATACCAACTTTAACAAATAGTTGTTCATCTTGAGGAAATAACTGTAAAAAATCTGTCGTTTGCATTCTATTCTGAAAATCTAAAGCAATGATAGGTCGATTAATCATTATCTACTCCCCTTAATTTTTATAGTGCTGCTACTGAAAATGACTGGCTTTCTAACGCTTGAATAAGTACATCAACAGTTTGTAAAGATGTAAACAATGGAATATGTTGCATTACTGATATTTTACGCGTTTGATAACCATATGATGCTTTATCGTGATCATCTGATAGTGTATCGATAACAAATTGAACGGTTCCAGTTTGTAACAAATTATTAATATCATCTAATTGTCGGTTAACGCTTAATGCCTCTGTACTGGTAAACGTTTTAATCTGATTATCTAAAAAGAAATCAACCATTTTTGGTAATGTTAAAACTTTGTAACCAAGTAAAACAAATCGTTGAACAAGTGGTAATATAGCATTTTTATTTTTGTCGTTAACATTTACTAATACGGAACCATTACCTGATAAACTAATATTAGCGGCTACTAATGCTTTGCAGAGTGCTTTAGAAAATGTTTGATCCGTTCCCATAACTTCCCCGGTTGATTTCATTTCTGGTCCTAGAAATGGATCAACATCATTCAATTTACTAAATGAGAACACAGGCGCTTTTACATGAACAGAACTAGATTCTGGGTATAAACCATCCTGGTAACCTTGTTCTTGCAAATCATAACCTAATATAATTTTAGTCGCTACCTGGGTCATTTTAATACCTGTTACTTTACTTAAAAATGGAACGGTACGACTGGCACGTGGATTAACTTCTAAAATATAAAGTTCATCTTGATGCACAATAAATTGAAGGTTCATTAATCCCACACATTTTAGTTCAAGTGCAATCTTTTTAGTTGCATTAACGATTTCTGCTTTAATCTTGTCTGATAGATGTTGTGATGGATATACAGCCATTGAGTCGCCTGAATGAATTCCAGCATGTTCAATATGCTCCATAATTCCTGGAATTAAGACAGAAACACCATCACAAATTGCATCTACTTCACACTCAATACCTTCAAGATAACTATCAATTAAGATTGGATGTTGTGGTGCGATTTTAACGTTATTTAGCAAATATAATTCGAGTTCAACCTGATTTTGAACAATCTCCATTGCACGTCCACCTAAAACATAGCTAGGTCTAACAAGAACGGGATAACCGATTTCTGTTGCTCGCTTAAGCACATCTTCTTGTGTTATTGCAGTCTTACCAATGGGTTGTTTTAATCCTAGATGCTTAATCGCTCGGTTGAATGACTCTCTATCCTCAGCACGATCCAAATTGTTAACAGACGTTCCTAATATTTTAATGCCATACTGTTGTAATCCCGCAGCAAGATTAATTGCTGTCTGTCCACCAAACTGAACGATTACACCTAAAGGTTTATCAACATCAATCACATTTAAAACATCTTCCAATGTTAATGGTTCAAAATATAATTTATCAGCGATTGAAAAATCAGTTGAAACGGTTTCTGGATTACTATTCATGATAATTGCTTCATATCCTGCGTCACGGATAGCTCTAACACAATGAACTGTTGCGTAATCAAATTCAACACCTTGACCAATTCTAATGGGACCAGAACCAATAACCATAATTGCTTGTTTTTTACTCTTTAAACTCTCATTCTCATGTTCGTACGTACTATAAAAGTATGGTGTGGCTGATTCAAATTCCGCAGCACAGGTATCAACCATTTTATAAACTGGAATAATATTATTTTCTATTCTAAACTTTCTAATATCCTCCGAAGTTTCGTGCCAAATATCAGCAATAACTTTATCACTAAAACCATGTTTTTTAGCTTCAATAAGGACGTCAATATCTTTAATATTGATACTTAGCGACATTTCAATTTCGACTATGTGTTTTAATTTATCCAAAAAGACTAAATTTATTTTTGTTAGTTTTTCAATTTCTTCAATTGTGTACCCGCGACGTATTGCTTCTGTTAAATAAAACAATCTCTGGTCAGTTGCATTAACCAACTGGTTTTCAAGTTGGGAGTCAGTTGCATTTTGAGCATTATCTAAGCACAAGTAATCTTCATCAATTTCTAAAGATCGAACTGCTTTTAACAAGCTTTCTTCCATATTACGACCAATTGCCATAACCTCACCAGTTGCCTTCATTTGCGTTCCAAGTGAACGATTTGCTCGATTGAACTTATCAAATGGCCAACGTGGTATTTTAGCAACAACGTAGTCCAATGCTGGTTCGAATTCAGCAAAAGTTGTTTTAGTCACTGGATTTAAAATCTCATCTAAATTCAATCCAACTGCTATTTTGGCAGCTATCTTCGCAATTGGGTATCCCGTTGCTTTTGAAGCTAATGCTGATGAACGACTTACACGCGGATTAACTTCTATAATATTATATTTAAAACTATGAGGATCTAGAGCAAGTTGTACATTACAACCACCTTCTATTTTTAAGGCCCTAATTAATTTCAAGGATACGTCTCGTAACATCTGATACTCTCTATCAGATAAGGTTTGAGTTGGTGCAAAGACAATAGAGTCTCCTGTATGAATACCAACAGGATCAAAATTTTCCATGCTACAAACAACAATTGCATTATCAGCGTGGTCTCGCATAACCTCAAATTCAATTTCCTTGTATCCTGCAATACTCTTTTCTATCAAGCATTGTGTTGTTGGTGATAGCTCTAATCCATTAACAACCGTTTTACTAAGTTCTTCAGCTGTTTTACATAGACCACCACCAGTCCCACCCATTGTAAATGCAGGTCTAACAATAACTGGGTATCCTGCAATATCTGCAAATTCTAGCGCACTCTCTAAGGTTTCAACAGTTAGTGATTCCGGAACGGGTTCATTTAACTCTTGCATTAATTGTTTAAATTGTTCACGATCTTCAGCTTGATCAATTGATTTTAATTTAGTACCTAATAATTCAATGTTTAATTCATCTAATATACCTGATTGAGACAATTCCATAGCTAAATTAAGGCCAATTTGACCACCTAAAGTTGGTACAATGGCATCTGGATACTCTTTACGTAAAATACCTGAAACTGATTCTACCGTTAAAGGTTCAATGTACACTTCGTCTGCAACTTCTTTATCCGTCATAATTGTAGCTGGATTGGAATTCACTAAAACAACTTCGTAACCCTCTTCTTTTAAAGATAAACAAGCTTGTGTACCAGAATAATCAAACTCTGCGGCCTGACCAATAATAATAGGACCAGATCCAAGAACCATTATTTTATGGATATCATTTCTCTTAGGCATATTTATTTTCTCCCAACTCGGTTTATCATTTCAATAAATTCATCAAATAAATAATCTGCATCATGTGGACCAGGCGCAGCATCCGGATGAAATTGGACACTAAATGCTGGATCAGTTTTATGTTTAATTCCTTCAACAGACTCGTCATTAATTTCACGATGTGTCACTATCAGTTTATCTGAATCGATAGAATCGCTATCCACCGCAAATCCATGATTTTGTGAGGTGAAATCAATTCGTCCAGTTGCAATTTCTCTAACCGGATGATTAAATCCACGATGTCCGAATTTCATTTTATATGTATCTGCACCGTTTGCTAGTGCTAGTAACTGATGTCCTAAACAAATACCAAAAATCGGAAATTTAGGTTGTATCATTTTGATCATCTCAACAACCTCCGGTAAAGTTTTGGGATCCCCTGGCCCATTCGATAATAGGACACCATCAGGTTGTAAATCAGATATTTGTTTTGCAGTTGCATTATACGGTAAAACAATTACGTTGCAATCACGCTTAGATAACTCTCGCAAAATACTGTGCTTTAACCCAAAATCGACTAATACAATGTTTAATTTTGTTCCAGGATTAGGATAGGGTTTAATCGTTGAAACTTGTTGGACGATATTTTGGTTGAGTACAGTTGCACTCATTGCATCAAAGGCATGATTTAAATCAGCATCGGAATCAATAATGCTTCCTTTCATCGTTCCTACATTTCGTAATTTCTTTGTTAATTCGCGTGTATCAATGCCATATATTCCAGGAATATCCTTCTGTTTTAAAAATTCATCTAAGGTTAATTGTTGACGCCAATTGCTAGAAACCCTAGCAACATTATTAACGATAACGCCCTTGCATGAAGGTTCTATTGATTCATAATCATCCAAATTAACACCATAATTACCAATAATAGGATTAGTAAACGTGATAATTTGATTACTGAATGATTGATCTGTAATCGTTTCTTGGTACCCTGTCATTCCAGTCGTAAAAACGACTTCGCCAGTAGTTGAGGCCATTGCTCCAAAACTAAATCCTTTAAAAATACTTCCGTCTTCTAAAATTAAGAATCGTTTCATGATTTACTCAACCTTTCGACTATCATATTTGATTTCACCGCTAACTAGCGTTAACATTGTTTTCCCATAAATTTTTTGCCCTGTAAAAGGACTATTTTTACCTTTTGAGACATAATCTGCTTCATTAATTGTTTGCTCATTTTTGATATCAAAAATTGCAATATCTGCTACTGAACCAGGCTCAAACGTACCACCATTTAGATTAAACTGTTTGGCTGGCGCTTCACTCATTAGAACAATAAGTTGGGCTAATGTTAAAATCCCTGTTTTAACCATTCTTGTATATAACAACGGAAAGGCCGTTTCACTTCCAGTTATACCAAAAGCGGCATTAAGCATGCTACCGCGTTTTTCATCTTCACTATGTGGTGCATGATCTGTCGCAATCATATCGATTGTGCCATCTAATAATCCCTCGATCAAAGCTAGGCGATCTTCTTCAGTTCGTAATGGGGGGTTCATTTTAAAATTACCATTATCCATATGAATGTCTGAATCCGTTAATAATAAATGATGTGGTGAAACTTCACAGGAAACATTAATTCCATGACTCTTAGCAAGTCGAATTAATTCCACACTTTCTTTTGTAGAAACGTGACACATATGATAGTGAACACCCGTTTTTTGTGCAAGCATTAAATCTCGGGCTAATTGTGATGATTCTACAACCCCCATAATACCAGGTAGCCCTAGATTTTTTGCACGAACACCTTCGTTCATGACGCCACCAAATAATAATGAGTTATCTTCAACATGAGAGACAAGTGGTAAATTAACCTTTACTGCTTCTTTCATTGCAAGATACATTGTTCCAGCTGTCTGAATACCTGAGCCATCATTTGTAAAGGCGAATGCCCCGGCTTTTTTTAATTCTCCAAAATTTACTAATTCTTCAGAAGTTCTACCTTTGGTAATTGCAGCATATTGGGAAATATGTACTTGTCCGTCTTTTTGATTACGTCGCTTTATTTCAGCAAAATGTTCTAACGTATCAGGAACAGGATCTAAATTAGGCATGGCTCCTACTGTGGTAAAACCACCTCGGGCAGCGGCCTGACTTCCTGTCTTAATCGTCTCTTTGTATTCAAATCCAGGTTCCCTGTAATGGACATGAACGTCAATTAACCCGGGTACAACAATTAAATGTTCTGCATCAATAACTAAATCAACATTTAACAGTTCATCAGCTAAATTAGTGCCAATTGCTTTAATTTTGTCGTCTTCAATCAAGATATCTTGTTGGCTAAAACTATGATTCAAAAAAACGGTTCCGTTTTTAATTAATTTCTTCATGCTCTATTAGCCTCCATTAAATGACGTCCGTTAATGACAGCTTCTAAAATGGCCATTCTAACAAATACCCCATTCGTCATTTGTTTTACAAATCGTGATTGTTCACATTCAACTAATTCACTGGCTAATTCTACATCTCTATTAATCGGACCCGGATGCATAATAATTGTTTGTTTTTTTAATTTTTTACCGCGTTCAATACTTAATCCAAATTTTTCATGATAATTCTTTTTCGAAAATTTACTATCATCCGTATGACGCTCATGTTGGACACGTAGCATCATCATAACATCAACTTCACCAACTAATTCGTCCATTTCTAAATACTGACCGTATGCTTCAAATTCTTCAGAAAACCATTCCTTTGGACCTGAAAAGTATAATGAAGCACCTAATTTTTTTAATAATTGCATATTACTTTTAGCAACTCTCGAATTAGTTAAATCTCCTACAATTGCAACTTTTAAGTCTTTAAATGTCCCAAACTCTTCTTTAATCGTCATCATATCGAGTAAACATTGTGAAGGATGTTGTCCACTCCCATCTCCACCATTGATAATACCAACTCCCAAATCATTATCACCAATTAATTGTTGATAATATTCATTCTCAGGATGGCGGATAACTGCGATTTGAGTCCCAATAGCACCCATTGTTAAAACAGTATCGTATAAAGTTTCACCTTTACTGAGTGCACTAATACTTGGATTAAATGAGACAATGTTTAATTTCATACGTTGCTCAGCTACTTCAAAGCTACTATGTGTTCTGGTACTATTTTCAAAAAATAAATTTGTTGTAAAGATAGGATGTTTTAAGTTAAATAATGACGGATTTCGTTTAAACTTTTCAGCTCTTTCAATTAATGCTTCAACTTCTTCTGTAGATAGATCCTCGATTGATACTAAATGTTGTAACTGAACTAAATTTGTCTTTTTATCTAACAAAATATCATCTCCTATTATTTTTCGCTTTTAGCTTCTTTAGGTAAAATAAGGTTTAGTGCAATACCTACTACTGTTGCAAGTGCAATACTTGTTAATTGTAAATCGCCTACTTTTAAGTACATGCCACCAATTCCTAACACTAGGATACTGGCAGTAATCATCAGATTATGCTTTTTATCATAATCAATTTGATTATCGATTAAGATTCTTAACCCACTTGAAGCAATAACACCAAAGAGTAGAAAACTAATACCACCAATAACTGGTCCTGGAATACTTTGAATCAAAGCACTAATTTTTCCAACGAAACTAAAGACAATGGCGAAGAATGCGGCGCCACCAATCACCCAAATACTATGAACCTTAGTCATGGCTAAAACACCAATATTTTCACCGTACGAAGTTGTTGGAGGACCTCCAACAAATCCAGCAATAATTGATGATACACCATCACCGAAAAGGGTTCTATTTAGTCCAGGATCCTTGAAAAAGTTTCTTTTCGTTAATTTATTTAAAACCATTATATGACCCATATGCTCAGTCATTGTGACAAATGCGATTGGTGCCATACCAATAATGGCGCTCCAATAAATTTTAGGTTGGTAATTTATAAATGCAACATCGAATGCAGGTAATGTAAGCCAATTTGCCTTTTCTACCGTAGAAAAATCAACGATTCCACATAAGACGGCCATAATGTAGCCACAGACAATTCCTAATAAAATGGGAATTAAACTAATGAATCCTTTAAGATACATATTGAAAAATATTGTAATGGCCAGGGTGAAGATTGCGACCCAAACATATTTAATATCATAAGTACCCGATTTTAACATCGCGTTACTTGCTGCTGTTGTTGCCATAGATAATCCGATGACCATGACAACTGGCCCCACGACAACTGGTGGTAAAATACGATCAAGCCAACCTGAACCAACTTTTCCGATAATAATTGAAACAATCAGATAAACTAATCCAGCTGCAATCGTTCCTTGAGCAACCGCCGGATAACCGGATGTTTTCATTAACATTTGCATAACCGCAATAAAAGCAAAACTTGAACCAAGGTAAGCTGGAATTTTACCATTTGTAATTCCGATATAAACCAAAGTACCTACACCTGAACTAAATAAAGCAATACTTGGGTTCAAACCGACTAGAATAGGTACTAAAACTGTTGCTCCAAACATCGTGAACAAATGTTGAATTGATAATCCCATCCATTGCCCAAATGATGGTCTATCATGGATATCAAGTACAGCATCATCATTTCTAAACTTTTCTTTCATTTTCTCATTTCCTTTCTATATAAAAAACGCACCTCTATAGAGAGATGCGTTCGAAGTTGAAATCTAGTTTGGGCCTACGTTATTCCCTAATAGATTTCTAAATCGTTTGCTCTCTCTGGAACATCTTAACGATTTATTATTTAATTCTTTCAATTTCAATTGAGTCTTTGCCATCAATTTCTTCTACTGAAACTGATACTTGTTCATCTGACGAGGTAGGAATATTTTTCCCAACATAATCAGCTCTTATTGGTAATTCTCTATGGCCTCGATCAACAAGAACGGCTAAATTAATAGTTTGAGGTCTTCCTTGATCCATTAAAGCATCAAGTGCAGCTCTAATTGTACGTCCAGTATATAAAACATCATCAATTAATATAACTTGCTTACCTGTAATATCAAAATCAATTTGTTCACCTTGCGTATTAACAGTTGGTTCATTACCTAAACTTGCATCATGTCGGTCATCACGATAAAGTGCAATATCTAGTGAACCCACTGAAACATCAGC
Organism: Dellaglioa sp. CoH-55-MRSF-9; assembly: GCF_056782155.1. The sequence goes on from NZ_JBXAYG010000002.1 coordinate 149,692, forward strand.
ACCTTCAAGTTGTTTTAAGCGATCCGCAATTCGTCTTGCTAAATAGATGCCTCTTGTTTTGATTCCAATCAGTACCAGATTATCAATACCTTTATTCTTTTCAATAATTTCGTATGTCATTCTGGTTAAAGCACGTTTCATACCTAACGAATCTACTACTTCTTTTGCCATCTAGTATTCCTCCTTTTTTCCAATAAAAAAGCCCCCTAATCTAAAAATACTTAGACTAAGAGGCAGACTTCTAGAAAAGAAATCTATTCGCACATTACCTTTTAGTCTCACAGGACTATTTTAAAGGAACTTTATTGATTTTCATGTTACCTGATAGCGTTTGTTTTGTCAAGATAATCCAGCGTACTTTTAAAAATAGGTGGGATTGGTACTTCAAAAATAAGCTCTTTACCCGTTGTTGGATGCTTAAATCCAAGCTTAGCTGCATGTAAAAATTGACCATGCCCTTTAATTGTTTTACGTGACCCATATAAGGGATCACCTACAACTGGGTGCCCAATATATTGCATGTGAACACGAATTTGATGTGTACGACCTGTTTCTAACTGACACTTAATAAGTGAGTAGTTTTCATAATTTTTTTCCACTTTAAAATGTGTCACTGCTGGACGTCCATCTTTAACAACCGCTTGCTTCATACGATCTTTTGGTGAACGACCGAGTGGTGCTTTAATAATTCCTGATTCTTCTTTAATCGGTTGGTGTACTAAAGCAATATATTCACGAATATTCGTTTTTGCTTTCAATTGAGCAGCTAATGATTGATGTGCTTTATCATTTTTAGCAACCATTAAAAGTCCAGAAGTATCCTTATCAATTCGATGAACAATTCCTGGTCTAAAGGCACCATTAATTGTTGATAAAGGACTATGGAATAATAATGCATTAACTAATGTACCATCTGCATGCCCCGGTGATGGATGAACAACCATACCTTGCGGTTTATTCACAACAATAACATCATCATCTTCATAAACAATGTCTAATGGGATATCTTGTGGTATTAAATCTAACTCAACTGGTTCAGGTTCTACTAAATTAATTTTATCTCCTGGTTGGACGGCATATTTAGTCTTTTCTGTTTTACCATTAACTAAAATATCGCCACTTTCAATCCAGCGTTGTACTTTTGATCTAGATATTTCAGGCATTAACTTCGCAATAACCTTATCGAGACGTCCTGTCTCATCTTGAATTACTAATTCTGTCATTTATCGTCTTCCTTTAAAACAATTATTAATAAAATGATAACGCCAACTGTTAACGCAGTATCCGCCACGTTAAAAATTGGAAAGTTAACAAAATCTGTTTGAAACATATCAACAACATAACCAAATCTCAATCGATCAATAAAGTTGCCTAATGTTCCAGCAATCATCAATGTAATGCTGAACTTATAGCCCATGTTTGTTCTATATTTATAAAAGTAATAAATCATTAATCCTAATGCTAAAACAGAAACAATAAAAAAGAACCATTGTTTTCCAGCCAGTAAACTCCAAGCTGCACCATCGTTTCTAATATTAGCAATCGATAAAAAATTAGGTATAACTGTTTGACTCGTGTTCAACGCAATATTAGCTGAAACCACGTATTTCACTACTTGATCTACAACTAAAATAATTATTGCTAATAATGCATATAAAATCATATTAAATCCTCTTAATTCTTAATTAATATAACCCTGAAATTAGGCCATTATCGTCAATATCCATATGATTTGCAGCTGGATCTTTAGGTAATCCAGGCATCGTTAGGACATTTCCAGTTAGTGCAACTAAGAAACGCGATCCTAATTTAGGATTAAATTCACGTATATGAATTGTAAATTCCGTAGGTGCTCCTAACAGTTTAGCATTATCTGACAATGAATACTGTGTTTTTGCCATACAAATAGGTAATTTATCCCATCCCAATTCTTTAAACTGACGTAATTGCTGTTTTGCTTTAGGTGCATATTCAACTTTAGCGCCACCATAAATCGTTTTAACAATTTTTTCAATTTTAGTTTCAGCAGAATCATCAGCCTCGTACAATGCTTTAAATTCATGAATCTCATTCGTTGTTTCAATCACCTTTTTTGCTAAATCAAGAGCACCGGCACCACCTTGTCCCCAAACATCTGCAGGTATAGCGGAAACACCAATTTCAGAGGTAAGTTCAATCAAAGTTTGGACTTCAAGATCTGTATCAGCAGTAAACTTGTTAATAGCAACAACAACTGGAATGCCATAACGCTGCATACTTTCAACATGCTTCTTTAAATTAACAAATCCTGCTTTTAAAGCAGCAACATTTTCAGTATTCAATTCAGTTTTAGCAACTCCGCCATGCATTTTCAAAGCGCGGATTGTAGCAACAAGAACAATTGTATCAGGTGTCTTACCTAAGATTGGTGTTTTGATATCAAGAAATTTTTCAGCACCTAAGTCAGCCCCAAATCCCGCTTCCGTAATTGCATAGTCGCCCAATTGTAAGGCAGTTTGTGTTGCAAGAACACTATTACAGCCATGTGCGATATTAGCAAAAGGTCCGCCGTGAATAATGGCAGGTGTATGCTCTAAAGTCTGAACTAAATTAGGTTTAATTGCATCTTTTAATAACAAACTAATTGCACCAGTTACACCTAAATCAGCAACTGTAATTGGTTTTTTATCTATATTGTATGCTACAACAATATCACTGATTCTTGATTTTAGATCTTTAATATCTTTTGACAAACACAAAATAGCCATTAATTCACTGGCAACTGTAATATCAAATCCATCTTCTCTAGGTATCCCTTGCATTGGGCCACCAAGGCCTACTACAACATGGCGTAATGCACGATCGTTAATATCAAGTACTCGTTTCCAAATGATACGTCTTTGATCAATTTTTAAATCGTTACCTTGCTGAATATGATTATCAATCAAAGCAGCAAGTGTATTATTTGCAGTTGTTAAAGCATGCATATCACCTGTAAAGTGTAAATTAATATCTTCCATTGGGACAACTTGAGAATAACCACCACCAGTTGCGCCACCCTTCATCCCCATAACAGGACCTAAAGAAGGTTCTCTGAGAGCAATCATAACTTTCTCATTCAAACGATGCATAGCATCCCCTAAACCAACTGTTACGGTTGATTTACCTTCTCCAGCTGGAGTGGGACTAATTGCTGTAACGAGAATTAACTTAGAATTTTTATTTTTAGGTAAATCTAAAGGTAAGTTTATTTTTGCCTTAAAATTACCATATGGTTCAATATCAGTTTTTTTCAAACCAATCTCGTTAGCTACTTCTTCGATTGGTTTCATCACGTTTTTTTGTGCAATTTCTATATCGTTCAAATTGATCATCCCTTCATATTAAGTTCTTTTAAGTATAACTGAGAAAACTGCGATTGTCATTAGTTGCACTACTGGTTAAAGTTACCTATACTGTAGAAGTACTTAAACTTTACGACCAATTTTGGGAGGCGTTTGATATGGAATCTGGCATTGTTGAATGGTTTAGCGCACAAAAAGGTTATGGATTCATTGCTTATGGTGATGAAAAAGAGATATTTGTCCATTATACCGCTATACAATCTGACGCATTTAAAGTACTTGGAACTGGTCAAAATGTAACATTTGAAATTAAAGAAGGTAGCCGTGGTTTACAGGCCGCAAATGTTTCAATTGTCACTAATTAATCTGTCATAAACTCATAAAACGTTCATGCTTACTTGTACTATAAGTAAACATGAACGTTTTTTTATTTTAGATTCGCCCTATAACCAATATCCATTCTGTAAAATGTTTTGTGTGCTTCAAAATCAGCAATTAACTGATAAAGTTTCTGTTGTGCATCTGCCATGTCTACGCCTGATTCATGCATAATATAAATGCGTCCACCTGCACTAACTAATTTCTTATCAACTAATTTTACACCTGCAAAATCAATTCTGTTGGAAAGTGACTTAAAGTCACTTAAATTGGGTAATGTAATATTTTTTTCAGGATTTTCTGGATACCCATCAGCGGCAATAACGACACCTAGAGTGATTCCCTCTGTTTCCCATTGTAAAGATGGACTTTCATGCTGCAATAATTTTGAAATAACTAATGCAAAATCCGTTTTTAATCTTGGTAATACGACTTCAGTTTCGGGGTCGCCAAACCGAACATTGTATTCAATTACTTTTGGACCGTCTTTAGTTAAAATTACTCCCACATATAAAATACCTGTGAATGGAATACCACGTTTCATCATTTCATCCGCTGTTGGCTGAACAATTTTTTCAATTGATTCCGTAACAACATCTTCTGAAATTTGTGGAACTGGACAATATGCGCCCATTCCGCCGGTATTAGGACCATTATCTCCCTCAAATGCCCGTTTATGGTCTTGAGAAATTGGCATCGGATAAACTTTATCTCGATCAATAAATGCCATCAATGAAAATTCTTCACCCTCAAGGTACTCTTCAATTAATACTTCTGTTGTATTAAATTGTTGTTGGACTAAAAATGAACGCAAAGCATCAGTTGCTTCTGATAGATCTTGAGCAATAATAACGCCCTTACCACCAGCTAATCCATTTGCTTTAATAACTATTGGGAATGATTGGTGCGTCATATAATCTAATGCAGTCTGGTAATCGGTAAATGTCTGATAGTTAGCTGTCGGGATATTGGCTGACGCCATAACTTGTTTCGCAAATTCCTTTGACCCCTCTAACTGGGCAGCGGCTTTTGAAGGCCCATATATAACTAGGTTTTCTTCACGAAAAAAATCAGTTATGCCATCTATCAGTGGAATTTCTGGTCCAACAAAAGTCCAATCAATGTCATTTTCACGGACAAAGGTTGTCATGCCAATCCAATTAGTGATATCAATACCCACAGATTTAATCCCGTTGTTATTCATCCCAGGGTTTCCGGGTAAACAGTAAACATCTGAGACAGTATCACTTTCAATAAATTTACGTGCGATGGCATGTTCACGTCCGCCAGAACCAATAACTAAAATTTTCATTATTTAAAATAATCCTTTCATAGGTTAAAAAGATAGACTCATTTTAACAATTTAATGTTTGAAATGACGACGGCCACTAAATACCATAGCAATATTTTTGCGATTAGCCATATCAATTGACTCTTGGTCTTTAATTGACCCTCCCGGTTGAATAATTGCCGTAATACCATGATCAGCAGCATATTCAACACTATCATCCATTGGGAAGTAAGCATCTGAAGCTAAGACAAATGGTTCTACCATCCCATGTTCTAGTGCTTGCTCTAACGCAATTTTAACCGATCCGACACGGTTCATTTGACCCGCACCAATTCCAAGTGTTTGATCCTTAGTTGCAATTACAATCGCATTACTCTTAACATGCTTCACAATTCTTTGAGCGAATAATATTGCTTCTTTTTCATCACTTGTTGGTAATTTTTCAGTTACCGTTTTTAATTCTTCCATTTGGTCAATGACTTGATCACGTTCTTGAACAAGTAAGCCACCCATCACTGAGACATATTCATATTTATCAGCTTGGTCCTTTTGACTGAAATCAATTGTCATAACACGAAGATTTTTCTTCTTAGCTAAAATATCATATGCAGCATCTGTGAAGTTTGGTGCGATAATAATTTCAAGGAATAAATGATGTAATTCAGTTGCTGTTTCTAAATCAACTTCACGATTTAAGGCAATAATGCCTCCGAAAATTGACGTTTTATCAGCATCAAATGCTTTTTTCCATGCAGCATTAATCGTTTCTCCAGTACCAACCCCACAAGGATTCATATGTTTCATCGCAACGACAGCAGGTTGCTTAAATTCTGAGACAACTTTTAAAGCAGCGTCGGCATCTTTAATATTGTTATACGATAACTCTTTACCATGTAATTGTTTAGCGGCAGCAATCGAAAAAGCATTTGGTAAAGCTGATTGATAGAAAGCCGCTTTTTGATGTGCATTTTCACCATAACGCATTCCTTGTTTGAAATCATATGTTAATGACAATTTTTCAGGAAATTCAATTTCTAATTCTTTTGTTAAATAAGATGATATTAAAGTATCATATGCAGCCGTGTGTCTAAACGCTTTAGCTGCTAATTGTCGACGAAACTGATTATCCATTTTATCATCATCGAGTTTATCTAAAACAGACGGATAATCAGCTTTATCGACAACAACATAAACAGATTCAAAATTTTTGGCAGCAGAACGCAACATTGAAGGCCCACCAATATCGATTTGCTCAATAGCTTCTGACTCAGTAATACCAGGTTTTTCAATCGTTTCTTTAAAGGGATATAAGTTTACACAAACTAAATCGATTAAGGCAATATGTTCTTCTTCTAATTTAGCCATATGAGCTGGATTGTCACGCCTTGCTAATAACCCACCATGAATCATTGGGTGTAATGTTTTAACTCGTCCATCAAGCATTTCTGGAAAGTGAGTCACATCTTCAATTCTAATTACAGCGATATCGGCATCCTTTAAAATATTAAACGTACCACCAGTTGAAATAATTTCAAATCCACGTTTGATTAATCCCTGAGCGAAGTCTGCAACACCAGTTTTATCAGATACACTTATCAAAGCTCTTTTCATCTTATTAATCTCCCTTTTTATTGTTTAATAAATTTAGAATCACCTTTGGATATAGTTGGTGTTCAACATCATGAATCTTACTTTCCAATTGTTCAAGTGTTTCATTTGGTAAAATAGGAATACTTTGTTGCGCTATAATTGGCCCCGTATCAACACCTTCGTCAATGTAGTGTATCGTCACACCAGTTACACTAACACCTGCCTTATACGCATCCTCAATTCCATGAATACCTGGAAAAAGGGGTAACATTGCGGGATGAATATTAATAATTTCCATCGGATACTTACTCAATAATGTACTTGTAATCACACGCATATAACCCGCCAATAAAATGGTGTCGATTTGATACTTAGCTAATTCATTAACAATCACTTGTTCATAATGACTACGATTTTCAAAGTCTTTAGGTTGAATAATAAAGGTTGGAATTCCTCTACGTGCTGCCTTTTTAATGACAGCCGCTTTTGGTCGATCACAAACTAAAACTTCAATTTCTAATCCTGCATCTTTTAATGCCTGATTATCTGCAATAAATTCAAAATTAGAACCGGTCCCTGATGCAAAAATTGCTACTTTGACCATTTTATTTACCTACCAATTCGACCGTTTGATCAGTATTTTTAATTTCTATACTGCCTATTTCATAAGCGTGTACAGTTTCTTTATTTAATTGTGTCAGCACCTGTTCAACGTTAGCTTTATCAACAGCCAAAACCATTCCAATACCCATATTAAAAATTTCATACATCTCTGAATGGGGTATCTCACCGTATCTAGAGATGGCATCAAAAATTGGTAGTACTGGCCATAATCCTAGATTAATTGTTGCTTTTAGCCCTTCTGGTAACATTCTTGGTATATTTTCAATAAAGCCACCACCTGTAATATGTGCTGCGCCTTTAATCAAATTATCTTGAAATAAAGGAATCAGATCATCTACATAAATTTTTGTTGGTGTCATTAATATTTCAGCAAGTGATTCATTAGGTATTTCTGGTAAAGCTTCATCTAAATTAAAAGCCATGTCTTCAAGAAATATCTTTCTAACAAGTGAGAATCCATTTGAATGAATACCGGTTGACGAAATTCCAATTAAAATGTCATTTTCTTGAATTGAATGACCATCTATTAATTGACTTTTTTCAACAACACCAACCGCAAATCCGGCCATATCATAATGTGTTTTTTGATACATCCCTGGCATTTCAGCTGTTTCACCACCAATAAGATTCATATGTGCTGTTTGACATCCTTTAATTACCCCAGAAATAATACTTTCAATTTTTTGAGGTTCAGTTTTGCCAGTCGCTAAGTAGTCCAAAAAGTATAGAGGCGTTGCACCCTGAGCAACAATGTCATTAACACACATAGCCACACAATCAATCCCAATTGTGTCATGTCGATTTGTTTCAAAGGCAACCATCAATTTGGTGCCAACGCCATCAGTACCTGAAACCATAAGTGGCTCTATAATACCTAATCGACTGAGATCAAAGAGTCCTCCAAATCCACCAACTGAACTTGTTTCATTTACCAGTGACATTTGTTTATTAATTCGATTAACGACGTCATACCCTGCATTCACATCAACACCCGATTTTTGATAAGCATTTACCATTTTGAAGTCCTCACTTTTCTGTCGTTAAGTTTGCTAAATACTCATCCTCGTAATCATATAATGGCGTTGGATAATCACCATTAAAGTAAGCCATACATAGTCCTGAATATGGGGCATCTAAATTCAAACCAATTGAAGCAATTAATCCAGCTTCACTTAGAAATGCTAATGAGTCTGCCCCAATAATAGCCTTCATTTCTTCAATTGATTTATTTGCGGCAATTAATTCAGATTGCTTTTGAATATCAATCCCATAAAAACAAGGGTATTTAAGAGGTGGTGACGCAATTCGCAAATGAACTTCAGCAGCTCCAGCTTCTTTTAACAATCTAACAATGTGTTTACTCGTTGTCCCCCGAACAATTGAATCATCGACTAAAATAATCTTTTTACCCTTAACCACGCTTTTAACAGCTGATAATTTCATTCGCACCCCTTGTTCTCTAAGTCTTTGGGTGGGTTGAATAAAGGTCCGGCCAATATATTGATTTTTAACTAATCCCATTTCATAAGGAATGCCACTTTCTTCTGCATAACCACTAGCTGCAGACAATGAGGAATTTGGTACACCAATAACCATATCTGCATCAATACCCGTTTCTCGTGCTAGTTTGCGACCCATTCTTTTACGAGCAGAATGGACATTAATCCCACAAATATCCGAATCCGGTCTTGCAAAATAAATATATTCCATTGAACAAATTGACATTTTAGTTTCAGTTGTATAAACGTCAATTGATAGCCCTTCGTCAGTAATAGTGACGATTTCACCAGGGTTCACATCGCGAACGAATTCTGCCCCAACAGAATCTAAAGCACAGGTTTCACTTGCAACGACGTAAGCACCATTTACCATTTGACCAATAGATAGTGGTCTAAATCCATTTGGATCAAGTGCCGCAATCATGTAGTTTGACGTCATTAATAAGTAAGCAAACCCACCATGTACTTGATTTAATGCGTCTTTAACCTGTTCATGCAAAGTGTCTTGTGATGAACGACGAATTAAGTGCATCAAAACCTCTGAATCCGAACTTGATTTGAAAATAGCCCCATCTTGCTCTAACTCATTTCTAAGCGTTACCGCATTAGTTAAATTACCATTATGGGCTAAGGCAAACTGTGTATCGTAAAAATCAAATAAAAATGGCTGAATGTTATCAATTCCGTTACTACCGGCCGTTGCATAACGTACATGTCCAATAGCTGCATTACCGGTTAATTTTTTTATTTTTTCAGGATTTCTAAAAACATCTGATAGTAATCCTAATCCTCTATAACCAATTAGTTTACCTTCATCATTTGATACAATTCCTGCACCTTCTTGGCCGCGATGTTGTAAACTATGCAGACCAAAATAGGTAATCTGATTTGCATCTTCATTTCCCCAAACACCAAAAACACCACATTCTTCATTTAAACTTCTTATTTCATTAGGCACGGAATTGCATCCTCCCAAACTTGTTTGGCTTCAGAAGTTGTAAGAGTTATCTTACTCCCTTTTGTCGTCACGTTAATTAATTGGTCTGCTGTAACACAGCCAATTTTTTCAGCAGTTTGATTCATTAAATTTTCAAAATCTGTCTTATTTTCTGATTTAATCGATAAAATGAATCGCGATTGTGATTCTGAGAAAAGTTGTGCATCTGTCATATTTACATTAATATCAATACCTAAATCGTTTTTAAATACGGATTCACTTAAAGCAACGGCTAGACCACCTTCAGATAAATCATGTGCACTTTCGACTAAACCAGATTCGATAGCTTCTAAAACAAACGCTTGGTTACTTTGTTCAGTCTTTAAATCAAAATGTTTAATATCTCCGGAAATCTCGTTAGTAGTCATTTTCTGAATTTCTGAACCATTAAAATCATTATAAGTTGTACCCACTAAATAAATTAAATCATTAGCATGTTTAAAATCTTGCGTTGTTATATTTTTAACATCTTTAATTAAACCAACCATTCCAATCATTGGCGTTGGATAAATGGCTTGTTCATTAAATTCATTATATAAAGAGACATTACCAGAAATAACAGGTGTATTAAATAAGTCACATGCTTCAGAAATACCGATAGCACTTTGATCAAATTCCCAAAAAATTTCTGGATTTTCAGGACGTCCATAATTTAAGCAATCTGTAATAGCGAGTGGTTGTCCACCAGATGCAACTATGTTACGCGCTGCTTCAGAAACAGCAATTTGACCACCAACCTTAGGATTCAAGTAAATATAACGCGCATTACAATCTGTTGTCATTGCGAGTGCCTTATTAGTTTCTCTAATTCGAATAACACCTGCATCACTACCAGGTCTAACCACTGTATTGACTTTAACTTGAGAATCGTACGTTTCGTACAATGATTTTTTGGATGCGATTGTTGGTTGTTGTAACAAATCTAACCAAGTTTGCTTCGTATTTTCTATTTCAGGTATAAAATCAGACTGCGCTTTAAATTTGCTGATTCTTGCAGGTTCTTTTTGTTCCTTATGATAGACTGGTGCATCACTTGCTAAAGAATCAACGGGAATATTAGCAACAATTTTTCCCTCATGTATTAAAACATAATCCGTATTTTCTGTTACATACCCGATATTAACGGCTTCTAAATCATATTTTTTAAATAAATTGATAACTTTAGTTTCAAATTCAGGTTTAATACAAAGAACCATCCGTTCTTGAGATTCAGATAACATCATTTCGTAAGCAGACATATTAGTTTCACGTTGTGGAACGTTATCTAAATCAAGTACCATCCCTGATTTAGCTTTCGAGGCCATTTCAGCAGTTGACGAAACTAATCCAGCAGCTCCCATATCTTGAATACCAACTAACCAGTCTGGATGATCTAGAATAAGTTCGAGACAAGCATCCATTAATAATTTTTCCATGAATGGATCACCAACTTGAACAGCTGAACGCTGTGTTTCTTTATCATCAGCAAATTCATCAGAAGCAAACGTTGCCCCATGAATACCATCACGACCCGTTTTAGCACCAACATAAATAACTAGATTTCCATCACCTTTTGCCTGGCCTTTTTGAATATTTTTATGATCAATCAGTCCAACACACATTGCATTTACTAGTGGGTTACCCTCATAACAAGGATCAAATCCTATTTCTCCACCAACAGTTGGAATACCAATACAGTTACCGTATCCTCCGATACCAGCTACAATTTCTGAAACAAGATACTTAGTGTGCTCATTATCTAGTTCACCGAAACGTAAACTGTCAAGAAGTGCAATAGGTGTTGCCCCCATTGAAAAAATATCTCTGATAATACCGCCGACACCTGTTGCGGCACCTTCATAGGGTTCAACAGCTGAGGGATGATTATGGCTTTCAGCTTTAAATACAACTGCTTTACCATCACCAATATCAATAACACCAGCACCTTCTCCAGGTCCTTGTAAAACTTGCGGCCCAGAATTTGGAAAATGTTTTAAAACGGGGCGGGAATTTTTGTAAGAACAATGCTCACTCCACATTACTGAAAATAAACCAGTTTCAGTATAGTTAGGTTGACGACTTAAAATATCATCTTTAATTAACTTATATTCTGAATCAGTTAATCCCCAATTTTGATATAATTTGGTATCTTCAATTATTTGTGCCGTCGGTTCTTGTTTTGTAACCAAATTAACCCACTCCCTCTGTGTATGTCGTTAACATCGATTTAAATAAATTTAGGCCGTCCGTTGAACCGAGCAATGCTTCAATAGCACGTTCTGGATGCGGCATCATACCAAGTACATTTCCACGCTCATTAATAATTCCAGCAATATTATCAATACTTCCATTTGGGTTATCTTGATATCTAAAAATAATTTGATTATTTTTCTTAAGAGAAGCTAATGTTTCATCATCACAATAATAATTACCCTCGCCATGAGCAATTGGTAATTCAATTGTCGTTTGCGTTTTATAATCAGTTGTAAAACGCGTTTGATTATTAACAATTTCCAAAGTAACTGGCTTACAAATAAATTTAATATTTTTATTTTGAATTAATGCACCTGGAAGTAGTTGCATTTCCGTTAACATTTGAAATCCATTACAGGTTCCAAACACTAGTTTACCTTCATCCGCAAAACGTCTCACTTCATTCATAATGGGTGATAAACTGGCAATTGCCCCACTTCTTAAGTAATCGCCGTATGAAAATCCACCTGGAAGTAATACACCATCAAAACCATCAAGAGATTCCTCTGTATACGACACAAACTCAGCTTGTTCATGTAAACCATCCCGAATAGCGTGAAGTAAATCATAATCACAATTTGAACCAGGAAATACAACAACTGCAAATTTCATGATTAAGCCTCCACTTTTTCAAGTTCGTAACGATATTGCTCCATATTTGGATTAGCTAATAATTTATCACAAATCGCATCAATTTTTTGGTCTATCTCTAATTCAGTTGCTTCAACCTTTAACACAAAATATTTACCAACTCGAACGTCACTAACACCTGAGAATCCTAATCGGTTAATCGCTTCATTAACAGCTTGACCTTGCGGATCTAAAACTGATTCTTTATATGTAACGTAAACTTTTACACTATACATTATTTGACCTCATTTCGATTTTTTAGTCGGTTTAAAACATCTTGATATACTGGAATAATGCTACCTTGGTTTTTTCTGAAAATATCCTTATCTAATGATTTATGTGTCTTCGAATCCCATAAACGTGCATTATCAGGTGAAAATTCATCTGCCAAAATAAGTTCCCCATGATACCGACCGAATTCAAGTTTAAAATCAATTAAATCAATATTGATGTCTTTAAATAATTTATACAGTAGCTGATTAATATGAAGGACTTGTTTCTTTATTTCGTCCATTTCTATTTTAGTCGCAAAATTTAACGCAAAAATTTGTGACTCATTTATTCCAGGATCGTCTAGAGCATCATTCTTATAATAGTATTCAATAACAGGAACTGTTAATTTAGTTCCTTCAACTTGATCAAATTTACGAGCAAAACTACCTGCAATAGTATTTCGTAAAACAACTTCAATTGGAATTATTTCAACTTTTTTAACTAATTGTTCGGTTTTAGAAACATCTTCAATGAAATGTGTTTTAATACCGTTTGCCATTAAATAAGAAAAAATAATATCAGATATTTGATGGCTTAATAATCCCTTACCTAATATTTCTTCTTTCCGTTTACCATTAAGTGCGGTAGCTTGGTTTTTGTATACCATTCTTAATACTTCTTCATCATTAGTTTGATAAACATCTTTAGCTTTTCCTTCGTAAATCAATTGATCCAAGCGAATAGCCCCCTTAAGAATAAAAACATATAAAAATATACTTTTTAACTAAATAGTTCGTTCTTTACAAATATAGTTTAACAATTACTATATAATTTATCAAGGTAAAATACGATTATTTTTATATTTTTTTAATTTAAAGTTCGTATTATGGCAAACAAAAAACCATAAAGCTATTAAAATAACTTTATGGTTTACATATTTCTTTAAATGAGACCAATTCGTTCGAAAATAGCATCAACATTTCTAATATGATAATGATAATCAAAAGCATCATCTAAGTCTGCTTGAGTTAATGCAGACATTATTTGTTCATCTGCTTCTAATAAGGGACGGAACTGTATTTGTTGATCCCAAGAGATTGCCGTCTTAGGTTGAATTAAATCATATGCAGCCTCTCTAGACATGCCACTATCAATTAATTTAAGTAAAACTCTTTGGCTGTAAATAAGACCAAAAGTACGGTCCATATTTTTTTTCATATTTTCCGGAAATACTGTTAATTCTTTAACTATTTTTGTAAAGCGACGTAGCATGTAATCTAATAAAATAGTTGTATCGGGTAATATAATACGTTCTGCAGAGCTATGTGAAATATCTCGTTCATGCCATAATGTAACATCTTCGAAGGCAGTGACCATATGTCCTCGAATGACACGCGCTAACCCTGTAATATTTTCTGAACCAATTGGATTACGTTTATGTGGCATAGCTGATGAACCTTTTTGGCCTTTAGCGAAATATTCTTCAACTTCTCGTGTCTCACTTTTTTGTAATCCACGAATTTCTGTTGCCATTTTTTCAATCGATGTTGCAAGAAGAGCCATCTCAGAAACATAATTAGCATGTAAATCTCGTGGTAAGACTTGTGTCGATATTTCTTGAGGTCTAATTCCAAGATGCTCACAAACATAAGTTTCCACAAACATTGGGATATTGGCAAATGTTCCTACAGCACCACTAATTTTTCCAGCTTCAACATCTAATGCTGCATCATTAAAACGAATTTGATGACGTTTCATTTCAGAATACCACAATGCAATTTTCAATCCAAATGTTGTTGGTTCAGCATGTACACCGTGTGTTCTACCCATCATAACAGTATCTTTATATTCAACTGCTTTATCAGCTAAAACAGCCATAAATTCTTCAATATCCTTACGCAAAATTTCATTAGCCTGTTTTAAAATAGATCCATACGCTGTATCAACTACATCTGTAGAAGTTAATCCATAATGAACCCACTTACGTTCTTCCCCTAGAGATTCTGAGACAGCTCTTGTAAAGGCAACGACATCATGCTTTGTTTCTTGTTCAATTTCTAAAATACGATCAATATCAAAACTAGCATTTTTACGAATTTTTTCAGCGTCTTCTGCTGGAACATGGCCTAGTTCAACCCAAGCCTCACTAGCTAATGTTTCAACTTCTAACCAAGCTTTATATTTATTTTCATCTGACCATATGGCACCCATCTCAGCATTTGTATAACGATCAATCATTTTTATCTTCCTCTCTTAATCCCAAATTTTCGTTTGATATACATCAATTTTAGCTTGCTCAATATTATCGGTTAATATCGTTACATGACCCATCTTACGATCTTGTTTTGCTTCATTTTTACCATAAAAATGAAACCGCCATTGACCTTCATTTTGAATTTCATTTAATACTGACTGGACATGTTGTCCCAAAATATTAATCATAATAGCATGACTTAACAACTGTGGTTTTAACATTGGTAAATTACAAATTCCTCTAATATGCGCTTCAAATTGTGATAAGGAACAGGCCTCAATTGTTAAATGTCCGGAATTATGTGGTCTAGGTGCAATTTCATTAACATAAACGCCACCTGAATCTGAAACAAAAAATTCAATCCCCATTGTTCCAACAGACAAACAATCATCAGCAATTTGACTTGCAATAATTTCAACTTCTTTTCTTGTCTCAATCGATAAACGACTCGGACAAGAACTCTCATGTAAAATATTATGACGATGTTGATTTTCGATAATCGGAAAAATACTTTGTTGGCCTAATTCATTTCTAGCAATGATAACGGAAACTTCACGATCAAACTGAACAAAGCCTTCTAACACGCATGTTCTATTTTGAATCAATTTTCCCGCTTCAATCAAATCAGCACTTGTCTTTAAAATAACTTGTCCTTTACCATCATATCCGCCACGAATCGTTTTTAAAATTGATGGGTACCCAGTTATTTTAATGGCATTTTCTAAATCATCAAAACTTTGTATTAATTTAAATGGTGCGATTGGATAATTATGAGCTTCCAAAAATTGTTTCTCACTAATTCTATCTTGTGAAATACGCAGTGCAGTCGACCCTTGTGGAACATAGCAATATTGCTTTGCTGCATCAATCGTATCAGCATCTACATTTTCAAACTCAAACGTTAGTACATCACACATTTTTGCAAGATTTAAAATAGCAATCTCATCGTCATAATCTGCAATCACTTGTTTGTCCGCAACCTGAGCAGCTGGGCAATCTTTTTGCGGATCTAATATAATCACACGATAACCCATTTCTTTTGCAGACGTTGTCATCATTTGTCCTAGCTGACCACCACCAATAATACCAATTGTTTGTCCTGGTAATATCCTTTTAATCAAGTAAATCACTACTTTCCAAAGATTTTTGATGGAGTGATAATTGATATGACTTTAAATTATCTTTTATAGTTGAATCACTTAAGGCACAAATTTTTGCGGCAAAGATGCCGGCATTTGTTGCACCTGCTTTACCAATTGCCATAGTTGCTACGGGTGTTCCCGCAGGCATCTGAACAATTGACAGTAAAGAGTCTATTCCATTTAGCGCATGGGACTGCACCGGAACGCCTACTACAGGGATGACGGTTGAAGCTGCAATCATTCCTGGTAAATGTGCGGCACCACCCGCACCAGCAATAATAACTTCATACCCATTTTTATCCGCACTTTCTGCAAATTTAATCATTTCTATTGGCATTCGATGTGCCGAAATAACTTTTTTATCATACTCAATATCAAGTTCATCTAATAAATTAGCCGTAAATTTCATTGTGGTCCAGTCGGAAATCGATCCCATTACAATTGCTATCTTTGCCATTCGATTACCTCCAAATTTAATAAACCTATTCTATCAACAACTCAGCGTTGTGTCAAAGCAAAAAAAGGACGAAATTAAAAAATTAATAAAAATAGTTCGTATTTTAATGGATATTCAAGCTATTTCTCTTTTTAATATTTCTTTTTTATAAAAAAATAAATGACACCTATTGGCATCATTTATTTCCCTTTTTAAGGTCCGTGTATAATTGTAACTTGCTTCTAGAATTCAAAACAACTGACTTTTTACTATTGGCTAAATAAAAAGATAGTCCAAATCTTCTTAATTTAACTTGTTTTATTGCGGAAATTTCAATTATTTCATTATGTTTTCGAATAACCTTAGTTAACTTAATATTTTTGTCGTCAACTATTAATTTACGATTCAAGATTTGAACAATTGATACAATAAGAAAAAGTATAAATAAAACAATTGTCCAAATTTGTAATGTTGTTATCTCTAACCATAATAATAAACTACCTAAAAATAAGCAGAACGTCCATGACCATAAAATAACCGTTTTAGCTAGCTCGGGTTGATAAAAATATGTTTTTTGATATTTTTTCATGCTTATGATCTCCTCTAACACAATAAAATTATTCTTCTATATTTAAAGCTTAACATAATTGATCAGATATTCTATATTTTTCCATAAAAAAAGATGAAACCTTAAGTTTCATCTTTTTGAACTATTATTTAATAACTAAGAATCTGTCATCATCTAACATGAAATCTTTATCTCCTGCCGCTGCTTCAATTGAACCAAATGGCATTTGTGCACGTAATTCCCAGTTTCCAGGGATATTAAACGCATTTTTAATTTCAGTATCAATAAGTGGATTATAATGTTGTAAACTTGCGCCAATACCATTTTCAGCTAATACTGTCCAAACACTTTGTTGAGCACCGCCCAAACCTTGTTCTGCCCAAACTCTGAAGTTATCAGCGTATAAAGCAAAATCTTTTTCATTTTGAGCAACAACATCAGTATCTATAAAGTATAATATTGTTCCAAATCCAGCACGGAATGTTGCAATCTTTTCTTGAGTTTTCTTATATGCTTCAGCATTAGGAACCTCAGATTTAAGACGTTTTTCAACGATATCCCAAACCATGTCTGAATTTTTACCATATAAAATTGCTGCTCTAATTGTTTGATTATTGAATGATGTTGGTGATTTCTTTATAGCATCCTCGATAACACCAGTAATTTCATCAGGTGTTTGACTTACTTTATCCCCTAAAGCGTAAATTGAACGACGTTGTTCCATAAGATCTAATAATTGAGTTTTCATAATTAATTTCCCCTTCTCTATTTGAATAAACTTAGTATATCACTTACTATTAATAAGTAAAGAGATAACACTTATTTTTTTTATCTTAAATAAAAAAAGCTACCTAATCGTTGATTAGATAGCTTTTAAACTTATTATTTATTATGCTCTTGGTTTACGTTTACCCCAATATTGGAAATAATCCGTTCTCAATGAGCCATTATATAGCTTACGTTTTTTAGATGCTCTTGAACCATAATATTCTTCAAAAGTTAAGTCACTTGTTAAGATATATTTACTCCAAGTAGGCATTTGTTTATAAACAACACCCATCTGTTTGTATAAAACACGTACAGATTCAGTATCGCTCAATCGTTCACCGTATGGTGGGTTAGCGACTAAAACACCATTTTCTTTTTCTGTTGTAAAATCTTTTGCAGCAAGTTGCTTGAATTCAATACTATCCAAGACGCCAGCTTCAGCGGCATTCTTTTTAGCAATTTCAATCATGCCAGCATCAATATCATAACCTGCTATATCTAATACTACATCAAGATTTGCTTCACCTTTTGCTTTTTCTCTTAAACGATCAAATAGTCCTTTTTCAACAAAATCCCAATCTTCGAATACAAAATAACGACCGATACCAGGTGCAATATTATGTCCCATTAATGCAGCTTCAATTGGGATTGTTCCTGAACCACATACTGGATCAACAAAAGGTTTTTCTGGATACCAATTAGTTAACATAACTAACGCAGCTGCCATATTTTCTTTTAAAGGAGCATAACCCTTTTCAACACGATAACCACGTTTAAATAAACTGCTACCCGTTGTATCAAGTGTCAATAAGACGTTATCTTTATTAATAGCAACTTCCAATGGATATTTTGAACCCGTCTCTGGTAAGCGTGTTGTACGGTGATAGACATCACTTAATTGATCAACAATTGCTTTTTTCACGATTGCTTGGGCATCTGGAACACTATAGAGTGTTGATTTTTGAGATTTTCCTTGAACAGGGAATTCCGCATCTAATGGTAAAAACTTATCCCAAGAGATTGCTTTTGTTTGTTCAAATAAATCGTCAAAAGTCGTAGCCGTAAACTCACCAACAATGATTTTAACGCGATCTGCGGTTCTCAACCATAGGTTTGTATTAATAACATCTTCCATTGTTCCTTCGAAGCGGACACGACTATTTTCTACTTGAACATCATAACCCATATGTTTAAGTTCGTTTCCAACAATTGACTCAATACCGCTAGCTGCGGTTGCCAATAATTTAAAAGTTTCCATTTTGCACCTTCACTATAATTTAATTTTTTTAATAAAAAAACTAGGATAAAAGAAAATTCTTCATCCTAGTTCATCCTGAAATCATGTAAATTTCTATAAGCCATGTTTTGTACGTCATCCATCTCAGGCGATGAAATCAGTGGTAATCATCTATCTCCAGATATTATCTGCCCCCATGATTTGTTCATTTCCGTCATGAAGCGCCCCTACCAAAGTTTGGGTTGCCTACTCGTGGGGTTTACCGCGTTCCAGCAATACCGTTTCCAATATTGTATCGTCTCTGTGGCACTTTACAGATTACTTTGACATAGCCGAAGCCTTAGTCATTTTATCCGCCGTTACCCGAAGGTACCTTGGCTTATTTTTTCACCAAGCACGAACACTACAAGCATCTCAGCTTGTGCAAGCATGGACTTTCCTCAGCCTAACTTAATAGACCGCAATTACCCGAAATTTACACTGAATCTATATTACATCATTCAATTAATTTAAAATTGATTTCTAGAATTTTCATTCTCATCTAACTGTGCACCAAACACACGACGTTCCAAATTAGATAATCGTTTAAGAATATCCATATTTGAAGTTGTAGATGTTGTTTGGGTCGTCTGTGAACTTTTACCAACAGTAACCTGTTTTGTAAGTTCGTCGACTTGAGCAATTAAACGATCATTTTCTTCTTGAAGTTTTTTGACTTTCTTATCAAAGGTTTCATAATCTTTAATAACATCGTCAAGAAATTCGTCAACTTCTTTAGAATCATATCCACGCATTTTTGTTTCAAAATGTTTTTGTAAGATATCTTTAGGTACAAAATTAACATCCGTCATATTCGTACACCTCATCACTAATTTCTCATAAATAATGTTAATACCTGTTTATTATAGCAGAATTATTTAATAATTCAAATGATTATTTTGTTCCTCTTCCATTTCGTTTGCAATATCTTCTAATTCCATAAAATCTATCATACGTAATGCATAGTTTTTCACTTCTTTAGTTTGCTTTATTTTTAATAAATCAAATTTTGTTTTGCCTTCATTTTCTGAATCATAAAGTAATAACGCGCCATCTGTGTGTTCTATCATAAAAGTTTGATAATTTTTTAATTGCTGTGGCGACTGATAGGTATCCTTACTAACATAATCAGAAAAATCTACATCATTTAATATTTGATTTAAAACTAATTTTTTATCATCTTTCCAATTATTACCAAACTCTTTGAATGGTAGCATAACTGATACCTTGAAATCAGGATATTCATTTTGTATATCTAGGCAAATTTGTGCCGTCCATTGCTCAACACCAAGCTGAGGGCCAGTTATAACCCACTTCAATCCATTTTCTATTTCATTAATAATATTTTTTTTAATTGCGCTTTTAATGATTTTTATTTTAAGATCATTTTCATTAAAAATACCTAATTCGTATGTTCTATAACCAGTCACCCATAAACGCTTCATAATTGATTAAATATTCCTTTCTTATATTAAGAATATGTTACCAAATCCTTTAAAGCTATTAAATTATATCACTTATTGTTATAATATTTTAGATTGGAGCGTGAAATAACTGTGAGTATTAATTATCCTAATGGAAAACTTTATGAACAATCACCTTTAAATACGCAAAAAAAGTCAAATATGCTGTTGTTTGGTAAACGGGGGATGTCATTAGAGGATGATATCAACGTAAGCAACGCATTTTACCTTGCTCATAATATGGCTGTCATTCACAAAAAACCAACGCCTATTCAAATTGTAAAAGTTGATTATCCTAAACGAAGTGCAGCTGTTATTAAAGAAGCTTACTTTCAAACTGCGTCAACAACTGACTACAATGGCATATACGATGGCCACTATTTAGATTTTGAAGCTAAAGAAACTAAAAATAAAACTTCATTTCCGTTAAGTAATTTTCATGAGCACCAAATTAACCATATGAAATCATGTGTATTACAAAGAGGAATTAGTTTTGTTATAATGAAGTTCACAACCTTAGGTAAGGTCTACTTACTACCATCAAAAACGCTATTTACTTACTGGGATAAGCAGAGTGTTAATGGTCGTAAATCAATTCCATTGAAAACAGTCCAAACTGAAGGATTCGAGATACAATATACTTTAAATCCGGTCATTCCCTATTTAAAATACGTTGATAAAATGATAGAGCATCTATAATTAAGGCTTTATATAATTAAAGGAGAATTTTATTTATGGCAACAGCTGATAATAAAGGTACTACTCGTGTTGCGCGACGCGAACAAGAAATAAGCACTAACAAAAAAGGCAACAAAGGTAAAAATAGTAAAGGTAAACTTTTTAAACGTATTTTTTTGAGCTTACTTGCTCTATTCGTTATTGGCGTAATTGCTAGTATCAGTTTATTTTTCTATTACGCCAAAGATTCACCAAAAATAACATCAAGTAGTCTTGAAAGTACCCCTGCAAGTGTCATTTATGCAAAGAATGATGAAATCATCACTACCTTAGGAACTTCAAGAGTCTACGCTGAATCGTCTGACATGCCGCAACTATTAAAAGATGCCATTGTTTCAATCGAAGATAAACGTTTCTATAAACATAATGGCGTTGATCCTGTGCGAATTGTAGGTGCAGCCTTGTCAAATATCACTGGTGGATCAGCTGGTCTTCAAGGTGGTAGTACTTTAACACAACAACTTATTAAATTATCTGTCTTTTCGACAAAAGCATCTGATCAAACAATAAAACGAAAAGCGCAAGAAGCATGGCTAGCATTACAAGTAGAGCGTAAATACAGTAAATCTCAGATTTTAACGTTCTATGCTAACAAAGTCTTTATGGGAAATGGTATTTACGGGATGCAAACTGCTGCAAATTACTATTTCGGTAAAAAATTGAATAAATTAAATACAGAACAAATCGCGTTAATTGCTGGTATTCCTAATGCCCCATCTTCTTATAATCCTTACGCGCATCCAGAATACGCAAAGGAACGACGTAATGAAGTTATTGATGCAATGTTAGCAAATAACAAAATTTCGGCAAGCGAAGCAAGTACAGCTAAAGCGACACCAATTACTTCAGGCCTAAGAACATCACATTCTGCCGAAAAAGATACTTATAATGCAAAAATTTCTGATTCCTATTTAAAAGAAGTTATTCAGTCTGTTAAAGATAAAGGTTTTGATCCTTATAACAGTAGTCTTAAGATTCGTACAAACTTAGATTTGGATGCTCAGAAACGACTTTATGATATAGCTAATACAAATAACTATGTGGTCTATCCTGACAGTAAAATGCAATTAGCTGTTACCATGGTTGATTCAAAAACTGGCGCTATTTCAGCTATGATTGGTGGCCGTAAACAAACAAATGTTACTTTCGGGTATAATCGGGCTGTCGCAACTAGTCGAAGCAACGGTTCAACCATGAAACCTATTATGGATTACGGTCCTGCTATTGAATATCTAGACTACCCAACTAATCAAAAAGTTAGCGATACAAAATATTACTACCCTGATGCTACTACAAAACAATTAAATGATTTTGATAATAGCTATCTTGGAACAATGACAATGCGAAATGCTTTGATTCAATCACGTAATATCCCTGCTATTCGGACACTTGAAGCGGTTGGATTATCAAAAGCCCAAGGATTCGTCAAAAAACTTGGTGTCTCTAAGGATCAAGTTGATACTTACTCATCTGGTATCGGTGCAAACATGTCAACGACTCAAAATGCAGAAGCCTATGCAGCATTTGCAAATGGTGGAACTTATCACAAAGGGACTTATATTTCAGAAATTGAAAGAAAAGATGGTACAGTTGAAAATTATTCTAGCTCAGGTACTAGAGCAATGAAAACATCAACTGCTTATATGATTACTGATATGCTAAAAGGTGTTATTAATAGTTCTAATGGTACAGGTACGGCAGCTCAAATACCGGGTCTTTACCAAGCGGGTAAAACCGGTACTACTGATTATCCATCAAATGTTGCTTCTAAATTTCCATCTAGCGCAGTTATGGATTCATTATTTTCCGGCTATACTTCAAATTACTCAATTGCAGTTTGGACAGGTTATGATTCACCATTAGTCGCAAATAACTACTTAGATGTTAATTCTCAACATCTAGCTGTAGGTATTTATAAAAACTTAATGCAGTACGTTTCCCAATCAGTTTCAAATACGGATTGGACAAAACCTTCTGACGTTTATCTGAAAAATGGCGAATTATCATTAACAGATTCATCTACTGCAGAAACAACAACAGCAGATAGCAGTTCATATTCAGTTCCTAAGATATCAAATAGTTCTAGTTCTTCAGAAGAATCTAGTTCAAGCAGTTCTTCTAGTTCAAGTAGTTCTAGTTCTTCAGAAAGTTCTAGTTCATCTAGTAGTTCTAGCTCCGCTATTAGTTCAAGTGCTTCATCTAAAGCAGACAGCAGTAAAGCCGTTTCGTCTGCTACTCGTTAAATAAAAACCTGGCGATATTCAGTTAAAATTCTGAATATCGCCAGGTTTTTATTTATTTCATTAATTTGACCAATGATATAGGGGTATTTCCGGTTTATCATTAGATTCTTTTGTATTGTCATTATTCTTCACATTATTTGAAAAGTTCTGTTGTTGTCTTTTTTCTTTATCTTTTTTTATGTCTTGACTTGTTTTTATATGCTTCTTTTCCCAATTTAGTAAAATTCTATCCATATATTTTAAACTGTATGCCTGATTAAGGACAGCTTCTTTCAACGCCATCAAAATTAGTTCTGGAATATAGTGGTCTTGATCAATCCACATGCTAATACTTTCTAATTCCATTGGTGATAAAGGTCTTCCAAATTCAACTTCAATTTTTTCATAAACCTCTTTTCGAGAATTATTACTCTTAACAACTTCAACCTTTTCTTGTGTCCTATGACTTAAATTATTTAATTTTTCATATAACACACTAAAATCAAATTGATCGGTGCTGTACCCATTTGAATCATCAATTGTTTTGATAGAAATAACTTTTTTTTCGATTAATTTCTGCAGTAATGTATAGGTTTCCTGGGCCGTCACGCCCATTTGACTGGCAATTTGATTTGTATCTGGAAATTTATTACCTGCTTGATTAAAGCTTAATAGATGGATTAAGAAAATTAATTCATCACTTGATAATCCAATTTTTCGATAATTCCGTAAAATTAAATTAGACACATGGGTTTCCCCTGCTTCTAAAAATTGACTCATAAATGCATCCATAACGAAAATGCCTCCTTAATTAAGAAAAGAACCTTAAACAATTTCGTTTAAAGGTTCTTTTTCTCTACTTTTTTATGGGTAAATACGGTTTAATAGACGTGGGAATGGAATAGCCTCACGTATATGTTCTTCACCTGTAATCCAAGTTGTTGCGCGTTCTAATCCAAGACCAAATCCTGAATGAGGAACACTACCATATCTTCTTAAATCTAAATACCATTCGTAATCTTTTTCGTTCAATCCAGCTTTTTTAATTTGTGCTATTAAGTTATCTACATCAGTTTCACGTTCTGAACCACCAATAATTTCGCCGTAACCTTCAGGAGCTAATAAGTCAGCACAAATAACGACGTCTTCTCTCGTTGGATGTGGTTTCATGTAAAATGGTTTAATTGCTTTAGGATAGTTTAAAACGAATACTGGCATACTGAAATGTTCTGCCAAATAAGTTTCTTCAGGAGATCCAAAATCATCACCCCATTTAGTATCAGGAAATTCACCAGAATTTTGTAATAATTCGACGGCTTCATCATAAGAAATTTTAGGGAATGGTGTTTTTGTATAACTTTTTAAGACTTCTTTATCTCTTTCGAGAATATCTAAAGCATAGTCACAGTTATCTAAAACATTTTGTACTAAGAACGCAATATATTGTTCTTGTACTTCAAGACTTTGTTCTTGGTGCATAAATGCCATTTCGGGTTCAATCATCCAAAATTCAATTAAATGGCGTCTTGTCTTAGATTTTTCAGCTCTAAAAGTTGGTCCAAATGAGAATACTTTACCAAAGGCCATTGCCCCAGCTTCTTCATACAATTGACCTGATTGTGACAAATAGGCATCTTTGTCAAAATATTTAGTATGGAAAAGTTCAGTTGTACCTTCTGGTGCACTACCAGTTAAGATAGGCGCATCAATCTTTATAAAACCTTCTTTATTGAAAAATTCATATGTTGCGCGAATAATTTCATTTCTAATTTGCATAACTGCATATGGTTTCGTTGAACGTAACCATAAATGACGATGATCCATCAAAAATTCTGTTCCATGATCTTTAGGTGTAATTGGATAATCTTGACTATCACCAACTAATTCAAGTGATTTAACTTCAATTTCATAGCCAAATGGTGAGCGTTTATCTTCATGAATCTCACCAATAACGTAAAGGCTAGATTCCTGATGTAACTCTTTTGCCATTTCAAAAGTTTCTTCACTGACATTACTTTTTATCACGACACCTTGGAAAAAGGCACTTCCATCTCGTAATTGTAAAAATGCAATCTTACCACTTGATCTTTTATTAGTAAGCCAAACACCGATTTTTACTTCTTCGTCTACATGGTTTTTAGCATCAATTATACTAATTGTTTTCAATAAACTTCCTCCTCATTACGGTCCTAGTTGCTAGATCGATTTCATTCCTTTTATAATATCATTAGTCAGATATATTAGTCCATAAGACAATTATATATTTTCAACGGATTTTAAAACTTTACCATTTGAGAACTGCAGTGTTTCATAACAAAGAGCTTTTTTCTTGTTCAAATAACTCACTTCCCATGCAGGTACACCGTTGTATATACCAAGTCCGACATTCAATATTTTACTAGGTTTTTTTTCATTCCAGATATAAGTTAAAATATCATTTTTTGTCTTACCATTTGATTGTGATAAGACTTTAACTTTTCCACCTTTTTGAGCAACAATCACATAAATTCTTTTATTAGCTTTTGTTGTCCCTGCAACTGTAAAATAAGTTGCATCCCTATTATATCTATAAAATGCTGTTTCTTTATCTAGTTTTGCGTATTTTTTAGCAATTGTAACAGCTTCTTTTTCAGCTGTAGCCATCGGTGATTTTGCGCGATTATATAAAATAAAAGCACTTACCACAATAACTAATATCGTACCAAGTATCGAAAGAAAAACGATGTTTTTTGATTTTTTGGGGGATCTTCGCATGATCAATTTTTCTCCTGTCTTAGTTTTATACGGTCATATTATAACAGACATTATCTAATTCTGATTAACTATCAGAATTAGATAAAAACGTCTTTAAATCAATAATAATATCTGCCAATGGTTCATTTATAAGTTGTAATTCATCCGGCAATACTTCAATCATTTTTTTACCATAACTTTGATTTATCAATCGATTGTCCAATGCAATCATTGCCCCTTTATCGGTTGACGTCCGAATTAAGCGTCCAAACCCTTGTTTAAGCTTCATTGTTGCTCTAGGCAGTGAATACTCACTGAATACATCCCTACCTTGACCTTCAAACTCTTTTTCTTTCGCCTTTACATTTAACGACTCTGGAGACTCAAATGGTAACCGCGTCACAATTAAAAGTTCTAATCTATCATTTGGTAAGTCAACGCCTTCCCAGAAACTACCAGTACCCATTAAAATAGCGTCTTTACCTAATAAAAATCGTTTTTTTAATTTTTCAGGCCGTCCTGTAACACCCTGAACTAAAAGTTCACGATCAAGATGTAACCCTCTTTTTGTTAATAACCCATAAACATTTGCTATCGTATCAAGCGAATTAAATAAAATTAACGTTTGTTTACGTTGTGATTTTATAATCTCATAAACTGAATCAGCCAAGTAAGATTCATAAAGCTCTTTTGATGATCGAACATCAAAAGCATCACTTGCTACATACAATTTAGCTTGGTTACTATAATCAAAAGGACTCCCTAATTTTTTGATTTTGTAATTATCATCTTGTATATCTAGCTGATCAATAATGTAATCAGGATTACCTGGTAGTAACAAAGTCGCCCCAGTAAACGTCAGGTGATTAAAGTGCCGATAAATTACTTCAGAAAGAAAATGAGTTGCATCTGATAAACTAAATTCAAATTGCATTTTGTCTGTTTGTCCGTTAATCGGAAAACTTAACCAAAGCACCTTTTCATTTAGCTTGTCTTGATTTTGTTCAAATATAGTCCAGCCCTCAGTTTCTGCAAATAATTGCTTAAAAAAGTTATGAACACGATTCAAAAGCTGTTGCTCATCTTGGCCGATATTTTGTTGGCTTTTTGCAGCGATATAACGATCTCGTAAAATGGCATCATCTCTTTTTAAAACAGTTATCACTTTTAAAACAGATTCAAGCATAATTTTATTTCGATTAATCAATCCAATTAGCTCAGTTGATTTTAAAATAATTGCTTTTCCGGTCGTTTCATTTTTTGCTGCTGAATTCCTACTAATTTGTCGACCATATTCTCTTGAAAATTGTCTGATGAGTAACTCAACTGATTCCCGTAATTTCCTAATTTCTGTTAATAATTGATTGTTTTCACTAGCTGTTAAGAAATTAATTGCCATTAAGTCATTAAAAGAAAATTTTTGTGAACTTTGTATGCTAGTCAATAATGAATCACACATATTAATAATTTTCCAGAATCGAATGCGTCCTTTATTTGACTGTAGAGCAACATCAGCAAGATGCTGTGCTTCATCTACAATTAATTCAGGCGCAAGTTTTGTACGATCTGAGTTAAATAAACCAGGATGCTTCATTAAAAAAGCATGATTTGTAAAAATAATTGCTGACGATTCAACTTGTTTATATAACGTATTAATAAAGTCAACTTCAAAAAATTGATCAGTTAATACTAAACTCCCAACCCCTTGATGTTCAATTTGATTAAAAATGGGATTTTGATAACTTGAAAGTTTTAATTCATCAAGTTCACCAGTTTTAGTCATTGTCAGCCATACTAAGATACGTATTTTCATTAAAGCTATCTGTCCAGAGGTTTCTTTTTGTGTTAATTCTTTTTTAAACGCCGCTAAATTTATATAATGGTTACTGCCCTTCAAATTTACTGCAGCTGTTTGAAAAGGCAATAATTTGTTAAGTAACGGTAATGCCTGATTCATCAACTGGGTTTGAAGTAATGTTGTCGCACTACTAATCACAATTTGTTTGCGATTTTGAGCATGATAAGCTGCTGGAATTAAATAACCTAATGTTTTACCGATTCCTGTAGGAGCCTCAATAATTAATGTTCGATTTCCACTTTTTAAATGTTCAGAAATAAGGTCCATCATCTTTGCTTGTTCAGGTCGCCAACTTAATTGTTTTTCAAATATTTTTTTCTTATCTACTTCTGCTTCAGGATAAACATAATTCGTTAAATTAAATGTATCTTGTTTCCTACGTTGAAGGACAATCCCTCCAACAATGTATAGATGATCTGGTAGTCTTTCCTGTCTTCTATTTTTATCACTGTACGCATCAGAAAATAATTCATTTGTATTTCTTAATAAAAATGAACTTAAACGATTTATTTCAAATAAGGTTTCTCTTGGAATCGTTTCTAGTCGAGTTAATAAGAAGATAAATAACTCAGCTGTCACATGGGCATCACTATCGGCATGATGCGGATTTTCGTGAGTCAGATTCAAATATCGACTCAGATCTTTTAATTTAAAACTGGGTGCTGTTGGCAATAAGATTTGACTAAGCTGTACAGTATCGACACCTTTTATTGATAATGCAGGATAGCCAACTCTTTCTAACTCACTATTGATAAATGGCAAATCAAAGTTAATATTATGCGCAACAAAAACTGTATCTTGGAGAATCGCGTAAATCGTTGCGGCGACGTCTTCAAAATAGGCAGCCTTTCTGATTTGACGGTTTGTAATCCCTGTTAATTCTGTAATAACTTTCGGAATTGCCATACCAGGATTAATATCAAACGAGAAAGAATTTATTATTTGATTTTTTTGAACTAAAACGCAACCAAATTGGATCATTCGATCGCCACTTTTAAGATTTGTTCCCGTCGTTTCAATATCCACTACAGCATAAATCGTATTTTTATTCATTGAAGTTTATCACCAGTCTTTTTAAGTTAACGCATTTATGTTTATTTTACCATATTGATTAAAGAATCATATGCCAAAAACTAAATCATTATAAATTCTCAAAGTTCATCCAGTCCATTATAGCTATAACGACAATTTTAAGGTATGATAATGGAAGTAAATTCATCTAGAGAGGACTCTTTTTTTGAACAATTTGTCAGATAATACAGAAGCAAAATTTCTTGGTACTAGCCATGCTAAAATTATATTAATCGGCGAACACTCTGTTGTTTATAGCCAACCCGCTATTGCCCTCCCTTTACCAAATGTTAAAATATCAGTTTTAACGGAAGCAATGGCAGATAAACAATGGATCACAAGTCGTTTTTATAGTGGTGAACTGAAAAATGTTCCCATGAATATGCGTGGCATTAAGCAAGTTATCCAGTACATTTTAAAATCATTGAATAAACGACATCAATCATTTAAATTAACGATTGAAAGTGACATCCCATCTGAACGAGGGATGGGTTCTTCCGCTGCCACAGTTATTGCCATAATTCGAAGTTTGTACGCTTTTTTTGATACGAAAATCGAACGCGATGAACTTCTACTTATTGCCAATATCGCTGAAACAACCACACATGGTTCTCCAAGTGGTATCGATGCCGCAACAACCAGTAGCCGCGATCCCATTTGGTTCATTAAGCACCAAGAGGCTTACCCTGTCCCATTAAACATAGAGGCAACCTTAGTGATTGCTGATACGGGAATCAAGGGCCAAACGGGTTTAACTGTTGGTCAAGTTCGTGATCGCGTCTTATCAAGTCCTGACGTTACTGAAAAAATAATTTCCGAACTTGGTCAATTAACAAGTATGGCTAAGGCACAAATTGCGACAGATGATGCTATAAGTTTAGGACACACATTATCTAGGGCTCATCATTTACTAAAATCTTTAGGTGTTAGTCATCCCAAATTAGATGCACTTGTCAAAACAAGTCTAGAAAATGGCGCTTTAGGTGCCAAACTTACCGGTGGTGGTGGCGGTGGCTGTATGATAGCCCTAGTTAAAACACCCGAAGAAGCTTTAAATCTAAGCCATCTCTTAAATCGTAATGGTGCCATTGCAACTTGGATTCAACCCCTTAAAAAGGAGTCACAACATATTGAAAAATAAAATTTCAGCTCGCGCCCATACTAATATTGCACTCATTAAATACTGGGGTAAACAAAATAAAGATTTAATTATTCCTTACAACAATAGCCTATCCTTAACGTTAGATCATTTTTATACCGATACTACGGTAACTTTTGACGATACGCTAACTGAAGATACCTTCTTTCTAAATTCTAAACAAAAAAAGGATAACAAAGTATCAGCCTTTTTAGATATTGTTCGTAATCAAGCACAAAAAAATATTTACGCTAAAGTAGAATCAATAAATCACGTTCCAACTTCAGCAGGACTTGCGTCATCAGCGAGCGCATATGCTGCACTTGCGCTTGCTGCTAGTCAAGCAATTGGTTTAAATTTAAATAAACGCGATTTATCACGATTAGCACGTCGTGGTTCTGGTTCAGCTAGTCGCTCTATTTTTGGTGGCCTAGTTGAATGGGAAAAAGGTCACAATGATGAAGACTCCTTTGCTATACCGATTGAAGAAACGATTGATTGGGATCTTCAAATGATTGCTATTATGATTAATAGTCATGAAAAAGCGATTGATTCTCGTTCTGGAATGCAACATTCCGTGGACACATCACCTTTCTACAATGAATGGGTTAAATCTTCTGAACGTGATTTAATTGATATGAAAAAGGCTATTATAGAGAAAAACCTCGAAAAAGTTGGTCAAATTGCTGAAAATAATGCAATGAAAATGCACGCAACAACTTTAAGCGCTAATCCCAGCTTTACTTATTTTAATCCTGACAGCATACGTGCTATGGATGCTATTCGTGACTTGCGTCAAGAAGGTATTACCTGTTACTTCACAATGGATGCTGGTCCAAATGTTAAAATAATTTGTTCCAAAACTGAAACACCTTATATTTTAAATAAATTAAGTCCACTTTTTGGTGCAAAAAATCTTTTGGTTGCCAAGCCTGGACCTGGAGCGACACTTATTTAGTGTTATCCATATTGAAAGGAATTGAGCTATTTGATCACCGCTAAAGCACCAGGAAAACTTTATATTGCAGGAGAATACGCAATTGTTGAACCTGGATCACCAGCAATTATTGTTGCTATTGATCAGTTTGTAACTGTAACAATTAAAAAGAGTAAAGAAACAGGTAGTATTTCATCTAAACAATACCAAGAAAATTCTTTATCTTGGTATCGTCAAGGGACAAAAATTATTTTTGATAATCGAGATAACCCCTTTCACTACATATTATCGGCGATTCATTTAACCGAATTATATGCACAATCCATCGGAAAACAGATGGTTAATTATCATGTCAATATTGATAGTGATTTAGATAGTACTGATGGTAAAAAATATGGTTTGGGCAGTTCTGCTGCGGTTACCGTAGCAACCGTTCGTGCCGTTTCACAATTTTATAATTTAAAATTAACGGATAACGCTCTATTTAAATTATCAGCAATGGCTCACCTAGATGTTCAAGGAAATGGTTCACTCGGAGATATTGCCGCTAGTGTTTATGGCGGATGGATTGCTTATTATTCATTTGATCGAGAATGGTTAAAAATTATGAGACAAGGTACGCCACTAACCGAACTTTTATCTATGGATTGGCCTATGCTTTCTGTCCAACGCCTACCGCAACCTAAAGATTTAGAATTATTAATCGGTTGGACTGGCTCTCCAGCTTCAACTTCCATTTTTGTTGATAAGATGGCCCTTTTTAAAGCAAAACAAAAAAAGACTTACTCTGAATTTTTAGAAGATTCAAAAAAATGTGTCACTGCAATGATTGATGGCTTTAAATTAAACAATTCCATCATTATTCAACAAGAAATTACAAATAATCGAATGATTTTACAACAATTAGCCGATGCTAGTCAGGTAATAATTGAAACCGAATCATTAACTTCCCTTTGTAATTTATCAGAATCCCAACATGCTGCCGCAAAAACATCAGGTGCTGGCGGTGGTGATTGCGGTATTGCATTAGCAACCTCTGAAACAAATCGTACTGAATTATTTAAAGATTGGGCACAAAATGATATTCAACCTTTGGATATCAAAGTGACCTTATAGGATAAGGAGTTTTTTATGATTAAAGACGATAATTTAATTCAAAGTCACAGAAAAGATGAACACGTATTTATCGCCGAAAAATTATTCAATACGGAATCAAAAAATCAATTGAATGAGATCAAGCTTATTCCTTCAAATTTACCTGAACTTTCTATTAATGATATTCAATCTAGCGTTGAGCTTCCAAATTTCTCGTTTCAATCGCCCTTTTATATTAATGCTATGACTGGTGGCAGTGAACAAACGGGTATTTTAAATCAACAATTAGCCGAAGTTGCAGCTATCACAAATACACCAATCGCGACAGGTTCTCAAAGTATCGCCTTAAAAGACCCTTCTAAGGCTCATACATTTAAAATACTTCGTGAAAAGAATCCAAATGGTCTCATTTTTTCTAATTTAAGCGCCAATGCAACACTAGATCAGTCAAAAAGAGCCGTTGATATGATTGAAGCAAACGCCCTACAAATTCATATTAATGCCGCTCAAGAAATTATTATGCCAGAAGGTGAACGTGAGTTTTATTGGTTGAAGAATATTGAAACAATCGTAAATAAGCTTGAAGTACCCATTATTGTTAAAGAAGTTGGTTTTGGGATGTCTCATAAAACGGTTCAACAATTAGCTGATATTGGTGTACGTTATGTTGATATTTCTGGTCGTGGCGGCACAAATTTTGCCATGATTGAAAACGAACGTAGACATGCTAAAGATTTCTCCTTTCTAGAGGATTGGGGCTTAACTACAGCTGAAAGTCTCATTGATACAAAATCTCTGCAAACAGGCTTAACAATTTTTGCCTCTGGTGGTATTCGTACCCCATTAGATATTGTTAAATGTCTCGCTTTAGGCGCTAAAAGTGTTGGTATCTCTGGTGCATTCTTACACATTCTCAATAAACAAGGTCAAGATGCGCTAACAAATACCATATCAGATTATCAATCAAAAATTAACATGCTTATGCTGTTACTTGGCACCAAAAATTTAAGTGATTTAACAAAAATTAGAATGATTTTATCACCTGAGTTACAAAATTTTAAAAATCAAATATAATCATGTTTACATAAAAAACGCCAAATCAGTTAGATAATGAATCTAACTGATTTGGCGTTTTTATTAATTATTACGTTTATTAACTCTTCTACGGATAACAAAGTAGAAAACAACGGAAGCAACGATAAATAGAGTACCTTCGAACTCATACAGAGCTATCATATTTGTTTTAATCGAAAATTGTGACTGACCAATCGCAGTTCCTATTAAGCCACCAACTAAGAATGATCCCATGTAAATTAGCAAGTTATTCCAAATAATAACTTTTTTTGATTGTTTGATAAATTTCTGATTACGAATTTGTTTACTAACACCAACAATCCAAATATAAGTTGCGACCATAACACTAGCAATAACAGCCATTAAGCCCACCGCTTGTTGCCAATGTCGACTAATCCATGAGTTATTAGTTAAAATTAAATTATCATTAACCTGTTTGGAAACTGTTGTATTAGTTAATTCGGTCGTTAACACATTCTTAGTCACGACATGCTTTGAATCAAGAATAATATTTGTATTATTTGCCTTCAATTTACTTATGTCTGCAGTTGACATTGCAATAAAAATTTGATTATCCAACTCAGAATTGTATTTATCACCCATAATACCGATGACAGAAACGTATTGCCCATTTAATTTATAATACTGCTGATGAAATGGCGAGTATAATTTTTTTTCAATATTTCGACCAACTACTGCTACCGGAACTTCAGATAAAAAATCATTATTTGAGAAAAAAGTTCCAGAAACCATTGGTGGCTTATCATAACTACCCTTCGCATAAAAATAAGAAATATTTTTTTTGTTTTTTACTTGATAATGAATTTGAAAATCAGAAATTTTTTCTGATTTTGCTAACGTTGTATTATATTTATCTAAATTTTGTTCTTTTGTTTTAAGAACATATGCATTTTTAGATAGATTATGATTATCTAATTTTGTGATTAAATCTTTTTCCTGCATCTTAAAAAATAAAAATGTGGTAAAGAATGTAAGTAGTAAGATAGCTACTATAAATATGTATCTTCTTCGCATCATCAATTTAATTTCCCCCTAACTTTTAATGGACACCGAGTGCCATTTTTGCATACCTAGACATACGTTCAATTGACCAGGCTGGACTCCATATAAATTGTACAGTTACTTTTTTTATTTCTAGCACTGGCTTTAACGCATCTTCGACTAAATCAGATAGAACACCTGTTAACGGGCAACCCATAGTGGTTAAAGTCATTTGTACATTACAATTATTGTCATTGTCTAATTCAATCTCATATACTAAACCTAAATTAATAATATCCATATCCAATTCAGGATCCATCACTTTTTCTAAATGTGTCAAAATATCTTGCTTAATTATTTCTGCACTTCGTCTTTCACTCATAGGATTAATCCTCTCTTGAATAGCTAATATTACTAGTTTATCGTTTCTATTTTAGCATTGCAATCTATTGTTTTAATGTTACTGAACTCTTTACTTTTTCTAAAAAATAATGTTATACGGCGCCAAAGTTACTATGAAGCCGGATTAAATTAAAGATACGATTTTATAACAATAGATAAAAAAAGGTTAAATACGTTTGAATACTGCATACTCAAATGCTATCCTGAACTAACTAAGATAAAAAACTGTAAATCTTACTACACATAAGTTAAGTTGATGGAGGAACAATAACGATGAACAAAAAGTTAATTACAATTGATTTAGATGGCACAACTTTAAATAATAATGCAGAAGTTAGTTCAACAACAAAAAAAGTACTTACTCAAGCAACAGCTGAAGGACACATTGTCAGTATTGTAACGGGACGCCCATATCGTATCTCAAAACAAATTTATGATTCATTAGGGTTAACAACTCCAATGATTAATTTTAATGGTGCCCTGGCACATATTCCACATAAAAATTGGGATAAATCATACGAATATACAATTAATCGAGATATTGTTTTTGATATTCTTAACGCTAGAAAAGAATTAGGTATTAACATGTTAGCAGCCGAAGGAAAAAATATGTTATTGGCTGACAATGCAAGTCAGCTAGTGAAAGGCTTTTTCCCACAAGTTTTAAGATCAAATCAAATTCTTAATAAACAAAATTTACAACATGATCCGACATCAATTACGATGTTTGTCGATCAAGATAAAAAACAATTAATTACATCTAGACTACTTGAAAAATATGGTGATGTTATCGAAGTCAACACTTGGGGCGGACCAAAACCTGTTCTAGAAGTTGTTTCAAAAGGGATTCAAAAAGCAATTGGTGTTTCTTATCTAGCAGATTACTATGGTATCTCTCAAAAAGATATCGTTGCTTTTGGTGATGAAAGTAATGATAAAGAAATGCTTTCATATGCTGGCTGGGGTGTGGCAATGAAAAATGGTACTTCTGAAATTAGAGGTCTAGCCAATGATGTTACCTCTTTAAATAACCAAGAAAATGGGCTTGCTCATTACTTAAAAAATTATTTAAATTTAGCTAAATAATCGTTAATTAGTAACAGATCAGTAATGGTCTGTTATTTTTTTATAAAAAATGACTTCTGGAATATACCAGAAGTCATATTTAATGATATTTATTTTTCGTCGCTTTTTAGAATACCACCGACACTATAACGATCTTTACGCATTTCATTTAAAATTACATGGATATGCTCTGTAGGTGCACCAGTATTTTTTGAAACAGCTTCAGTCACATCTTTAACTAAATTTTTAAGTTGTTCTTGTGAACGACCTTCAATTAAATCAATATTTATAATTGGCATAACGAATCTCCTTTTTATTTAGTTGATTGCCCTTTTCTTAATAATTCTTGTTGGTCTGAGTTTAGGAAATTGCCTTCAATATCAGCGGTATTAACTAAGTTCATAAATGCATTTGGATCAACATCACTAATTGTCATTTTTAAATTATATAATTCATAACGTGTAATAACTAACATCAAAACTTTACTTTCTTCATTTGAGAAAGCGCCCTTTGAGTCAATAACTGTAATTCCACGAATTAATGATTTTTGGAGCGCTCCAACAACTAAATCTGCTTCTTTTGTAACAATAAATGCTGTTAACTTTTGATGCGATGTATGGATGTCGTCGACAACTCTAGACATAGCATAATTAGAAATAATTGTATACAAAGCACTTTCCCAACTGAAATAAAATCCAGCCGTTAAAATAATAATCATATTTGTTGATAACATTAATGAACCGACTGTTTTACCTGTCGTTTTAGCTAGAACAAGTGCGATGATATCCATCCCACCAGTTGAAAAACCAAATTTTAATGCTAATCCAACCCCAATACCACTTATTACACCACCAAATAATGCTGCCATTAATGGATTAGTTGATAATTGATGAACGGGTAAAATTACCGTAAAGAGAGATGAAGAAGCGACGGTCAGTACACTATAATATGTAAATGAACGTCCTACTTTATACCAGCCTAATATACCAATTGGAATATTTATTAACATAATTAGATATCCAGTACCAATTTTAATATGAAATAGATCATAAAAAATAGCAGAAAGTAATTGGGCAATACCATTGGCACCAGCTCCAAAAATATTTCCTGGAATCAGAAAGAAATTAAGGGATAATGCAATTAATAATCCCGAAAATACAATTATAACTAGTCGTTTATTTTTATCAGAAATTGATAACTTCATAAATCTCCCTCCTATTATATGTGACTCTTTTCATTTTACCTTTTATTAAACAATAATATTAATAAAATGAGTAATCTCTCATTTTAAATTTCTATTAAACTAACCTTATACAGCGTAACCGGTTAAATACGAATATTTATTTACAAATGGCGTTTAAAAATAGCAATTAAATGATAAAATGGTAATATCTAAATTTATTTACTGGGAGGAGAAATATCCATGACGACAGACCCTTTTAATTTTTCAGCATGTACAAGTGTTTTAGCTGGTTCTAAAGCAACTGCAGATGGGTCGACTTTTATTGGCCGTAATGAAGATGCAAAAACAGCATGGCCAAAACATTTTGTTATTCATGCTCATACAGAATTTGAACAATCACCTTTATTTGAATCACCAGATAATCACTTTAAAATGCCATTACCAAAAATTCGTGGTAAATATTCAGCTACTCCTGAATGGACACCAAAATTTGGTGTTTTTGAAGAAGATGGCTTTAATGAATATGGTGTGGCTATGAGCGCTACTGAAAGTGCATACGCTAATAGCCGGGTTCTCAGTTACGATCCCTTACTAACTGAAAACGGAATTGGTGAGGAAGCAATTGTAACAATTACTCTTCCCTATATTCACTCCGCAAAAGAAGGTGTTAGTTACCTTGGATCATTAGTAGAAAAATACGGTTCAAGTGAAACAAATGGTGTCTTGTTCTCTGATCAAAAAGATGTTTGGTATATGGAAATTGCAACCGGTCACCATTGGGTTGCGCAACGTATTCCGGATGATTCTTATGCAGTTGTTGCCAACCAACTAGCTATTCAAGAAATTAACTTTACTGATTCCGCTAATTTTATGTTTAGTTCTGGTATTCAGAAATTTGTTTCTGATAATCATTTAAATAACCAAAAAGATTCATTTAATTTTAGAGATATCTTTGGAACTCATGATCAATCTGATGCCATTTACAGCACACCAAGAGTTTGGTATGGCCAATTACTTTTAACACCATCAGTTGCTTCACAAGATCCTATGAGTATGAATTTACCGTTCATTCGTCAGGCTGATCATTTAATTCAACGTGAAGATTTAGAACAAATTCTTGGCTCACATTTCCAAGGAACTCAATATGATCCGATTGGAACTGGTTCAATCAGTGATAAACATAAATTCAGACCCATTAGTTTAGCAAAAACACAAGAGTCTCATATTTTACAAATTAGACCTGATTTACCTTTTGAAATTGGTGGTATCCATTGGCTATCAATGGGTGTTACGGCTCAAAGTGCTTATGTACCTTTCTTTGCTGGTATTACGGATACACCGGAGAATTATAAAATTGGTACCGATGTATATGATGACAAATCTGCTTACTGGTTATATAAACAATTAGGTATTTTGGTTGATTCACATTACTTAGAATTTAGCTCATTACTGAAAGATCTCCAAAAAGATTTAATTATCCAATTCAATGCCTCCGTAAAACGGATTCAAACAGAGGCAATTTCTAAAAGTGGTACAGACCTAACAGATTTTTTAACTGAAGAAAATCTAAAAATTACTGAAGCTGCTGAAATCAAGGTTAAGGCCTTAATTAGTCAGCTAATTACATTATCAACTGACCTATCACCATTAAATTTTAAAACTGACCAAAACTTATAAATATAAGAAACCGAAAGGAATTACAAAAGTCTTATGGACAAACAAAAGAAAATTTCCCTAACAAGTTTCATTTTAATGATTTTTACAACTATTTTTGGATTTGCAAATACTCCCGTCGCCTTTATTCAAATGGGTTACGCTAGTATTATCTGGTACGTTTTAGCAGCATTCTTCTTTTTCTTACCAACTGCTTTGATGTTTGCAGAATATGGTTCAGCTTTAAATGAATCAAAAGGTGGCATTTATTCTTGGTTAGCTGAATCAATTGGCCCCAAACTTGCTTTCACAGGAACATTTATTTGGCTTTTTGCATGGATTGTCTGGATGGTATCAATTGCATCTAAAGTTTGGATTCCACTTTCAACAATTTTTTCTGGAAGTGATCAAACACAATCTTGGGCTATCTTTGGCCTATCTTCAACACAAACTATCGGTATTCTTGCAATTCTTTGGATTGTGCTAGTTACCTTTGTCGCTAGTCGAGGTATCAGTAGTATTGCCAAGATTTCTTCAGTTGGTGGTATTGCTATTTTAGGTTTAAATGCTATCTTTTTACTATTAAGTATTGTTATTTTAATTGTTAATCATGGTGCACTCCAAGAACCATGGCATGGTATGACAAGTATTATAACTTCTAGAAATCCTAGCTATCAATCACCTATCGCCCTAATTTCATTTATTGTTTTTGCCATCTTTGCATACGGTGGTATGGAATCAGTTAGTGGTGTTACAGATAGTATTAGAAATCCTAAGAAAAATTTTCCAAAGGGTTTAATCATTTCCACTTTATTAATTCTTTTTGCTTACTCAATCTCAATCTTCTTCTGGGGTGTTAGTACAAACTGGAGTAAACTTGGTGGTCAAAATGCCAACTTAGGTAACATCTCTTACATATTGATGGAAAACTTAGGTAATTTTGCAGGTCAAAGCTTTGGTATGAGCGCAAGTGCTTCGACAATTTTTGGTCATACACTTGCTAGAATTACTGGTTTAAGTATGTTCATGGCTTATACAGGTGCATTCTTCGTCTTGATTTACTCACCACTCAAATCATTTATTCTTGGAACACCTAAGGATATCTGGCCAGCAAAAATGACGAAATTAAATAAGCATAGTATGCCTGAATTTGCAATGTGGATTCAAGCTGCCGTCGTTATTGTCATTATCATGGCTGTTTCATTTGGAGGTTCAAATTCAACATTATTCTATTCAAAATTAACGTTAATGGGAAATATCTCAACTTCTGTACCTTATCTATTTTTAATTGGTGCATTTCCATTCTTTAAAAAACGTCAAGACTTAAATCGACCTTTTGAAGTTTATAAGAATAGAACACTTACAAATATTATTACTATTGTCGTCTGGTTAGTTTTAGCCTTTGGAATTATTTTCACTGTTATCAGCGATACATTAAGTAATGCTCTCTGGATGATATCTGGTCCTGTCCTTTCTGGACTAGTTGCTTTCCTTTACTACACACGTTATGAGAGAAAAATTAAAAAATAAACTAAAAAAAATCGTAAACAATTTTTATTGTTTACGATTTTTTATTAGTTTTTAACAAGACTTTCTAAGCTAACATTACCTGTTAATAGTCCTGAATTATCTCCATGTAATGCTAAACTGTTGAATCGTTCATTAACGACAAGTTGCATGTTCTCATCCATATAAGTTTTGCTGTACCCTTTTACTCTAATGGGACCTAAATCTGAATCAATTGTTCCATCATATGCCTTGCTATCGTTCTGGTCATCAATTACTAACATTCTAAAGCTTGAATCTAACGTACATGTTCCTTCATTTGATAAAGCACCAACACCATCGTCAAAATCAAGCAAGATTTCTGAATCATTACCCATAAGTTTCATAATCTTGCTTTTTGCGTCTTCACTTATTTTTAAATACATGAAATTACCAGCTTTCTTATTTAATAATTACATTGTACACCACTGATTATTTTAGACAAGCATGACGACTCAGGTTCATCATGGTATGATAGTTCTAATTAGAAAGAGAGGAATATAATGACCAAAATTAGTATAGTAAACAACTTATTTGATAGTAGTTCACAATTTAAAAGTTCACATTCAATCTTTCAATTTAACGTTAATTCACAACTAAATGAACAAGCAGACGCTCTTTTTCTTTCATACTTCTCAATAGATATCCATGAAAAAATTCTTGAATCTTCTATGATGCAAAAATTACCTATCTATTTATCCAAAGAGGCATTTGAATTAAAACAACAATTTGTCTTACTAGGTAAAATTAGTGAAACACACTTAAATTACAAAATTATTCCGATTAACACCGCACTAACTATTGGAGATTTTACAGTGATTGGTTTTTTATCAGATTCAGTACACACGGGTTCATTAGCTTTTTTAGTAGAAGATGAAAAGCAGAAGTACTCCTTCTTAGCTGGTGATACTCGCTTAGCTGGACCTCATAAAAAGAGAACGAAGAAATGGATTCACGACTTAAACCGACTACCTTTAGATGTTCTAATTTTAAATACTGTCGACACAACAGATACTAATTACTACACTGAAATTACGATTCTAGATCATCTCATTAAACTTTTAAAAGTCGAAGAATTAACTGCTATTAACGTTGCCAACGAAAATCTTTATTTAATTCATAAGTTAGCGACAGTAGCTAACAAGTTAGAAAAAATAATCGTACTAGATAAGCCAACCTCCCAATTATTGACGTATTTTTATCCTGATTCAGAAGTGATTTCATTAAATGATGCTACTTCTGTAGGAATTAAAAGGCATCCTGAGAAATATATCTTGGTAAATATAGAAAATAAGTTAGGCGATTTTAATTTGTCTACCCAAAATAGCTATTCACTGACCGATTTATTGGAAAATAATAAAGATAGTCTCCCAATCAATTCACATTTATCTTCATTAGAAGTACCTGAATTGTTAAATCGATTAACGCATAAACCTAAGCAACTTATATTGATAGACCAAAATTTTAACAATACTATTGTAACTTATTAATATTTATTCTATGGTATATTTATTAATCATTTAAAAGGACGTGAATTTGTTGGTTTTTTCTTATTTTAAAAATCCTAAAAAACATGAATTATTTTTAACCTTCTTATTAGGAACATTAAGTGCTTTTGGTCCATTATCATTGGACATGTATTTACCAGCATTACCAGTTATTCAACAACACTTACATACAACTGCATCGCTTACCCAGTTGACGATTACGACTTGTTTACTTGGATTGGCGCTTGGCCAATTAATAGTTGGACCCTACAGTGATAAAATTGGCCGTAGAAAGCCATTACTTTTGGGACTCATCTTGTTCGCTGTTACCTCTATCATCGCAGCAACAAGTCAGAATATAACAATTTTGGTTATTATCCGGTTATTGCAAGGTTTAGCGGGATCTGCTGGTCTTGTAATCTCTCGAGCAATTGCTAGAGACCTATACACCGGAAAAAAATTAACCAGTTTTTTCTCGCTCTTAATGGCTGTTAATGGAATTTTCCCGATTATTTCGCCCATACTTGGCAGTTTTATTCTAAAATTCACATCTTGGCGCGGTATCTTTGTTATCTTAACTGTAATTGGTTTTCTTTTATTTCTTCTTGTATTAGTGACGTTACCAGAAACTAACCAGATTGTGCCAGAGAAGTCGCAATCAAATACTGGTGATTCAACGAAAAAAATTCTTAAAAGTTTAATTTTTGATAAATTTTTCTTGAGTTATGCTCTAATTCAAGGCTTTATCTCAGGTGCAATGTTCTGTTATATTTCTGGATCATCATTTGTTTTACAAAATCTTTTTGGTCTATCCTCTAATATGTTCAGTTTAGTCTATGCAATTAATGGTTTAGGTATCGTTATAATGTCTCAATTAAGTTCACGAATTTCAGATACTTTTTCTGAACAGACTGGTCTAAAATTAGGTGTTTACCTTGCCTTACTTGGTAGTCTACTATTAACGACCTCATTATTTATTAGTAACTCGTTATTACTAGTGCTCATCAGTTTATTTTTAATTGTTTCAATGGTTGGTATCGTAAATACAACGGCCTTCTCATTAGCTATGCAGAAACAAGGGCAACACGCAGGAAGTGCTTCTGCCATACTTGGTGTTGGTATGAATCTAGTTGGAAGTATTCTTTCTCCATTCGTTGGGATTATGGGGGATCATTCTTATGTTCCAATGACAATTTTAATCTTACTGTGTGAAATTTGTGCCTTGGTCATTTACTTAAATATTTCCACAAAAAAAGCAGAACTATAAGTTCTGCTTTTTTTGTGGAAATATTAGTTTGTATAACGCAAAAACTTAATAATATAACTCTTTAATTATTTATACTAAAGGTGTGACATCTGATTTTGTACAGCTGTAACCTTTATGTAAAATGGGTACTATCTACAAATTGGTACTACCAACCATATTTTTAAAGCTTATTTTATCTACTGATATATATTATTTATTTTCTGTTAAACCCAGTTTTATTTGACATTCTGGACAATATCCAAACGTCTCGACATGTGTACTTTCAATTATATAACCACTTTTATTTTCCGCCTCTTGCTCTGCCTCATGAAAAGTTAATTCTGTAAATATATCTGTTATTTTGCCACAGTTAAGACAGATAGCATGATAATGTGGAATACCAAAATAATCGTAGCGCATTTTACCATCATCGCCATTAGACAATTCTATCACTAATTTTTGAGCAACTAATATTTGTAACGTATTATAAACGGTAGCTATGCCTAACCCTACGCTTCCATCTTTAATTCCGTTAAAAATTTGTTCAACAGATGGGTAGTTATGTTGCGTTACTAAATATTCAAGAATTATTTTACGCTGTGGTGTTATACGTACGCCACGTTCTTTTAAAATTTCTAAAGCCTGGTCAAGATTTTTATCGATCAATTTAACGACCCCCATTTTCTTAATTCACTCTGTTCATTATCTCATATTTCATAAAATATGTGGACTTTATCTATTGAATTGATTTATAATGATTATATATTTAGAATCATTATAACAAAGGAGAGAGAGTTATGTCTAAAAAATTATCTTTATCTCAGAAAATAAATGTTTTAAGAGCTAGTGTTATGGGAGCTAATGATGGTATTCTTTCCGTTGCTGGGATTGTCATTGGTGTCGCTGGCGCTACGAACAATAATTTTTCTATTTTCATTTCAGGTATTGCTGGTATGCTTGCCGGTACTGTCTCAATGGCTATGGGAGAATATGTTTCTGTAAGTACCCAAAAAGATTCGCAAGAAGTTGCTACTGCCAATTCCAAGTACAATCTAAAACATAATTATGATAAGGAATATAATTATGTTTATCAAAAATATTTTAAAACAGGTATTTCTTCATCCTTAGCATTAAAAGCTACAGATGAAATGATGTCGGCTAACCCATTAGATACTATTGTACGTGAAAAATATGGCTTTGATCCTAACGTCTATACGGATCCTTATGCGGCTGCGATTGCATCAATGATTTCTTTTCCGATTGGAT
Source organism: Dellaglioa sp. CoH-55-MRSF-9 (assembly GCF_056782155.1). The sequence continues at coordinate 194,091 of NZ_JBXAYG010000002.1, forward strand.
CATTGCTGCCCCTACTTGCAATTACTTTATTCCCTGCTGAATTTAAGGTCATTGCCACATCTATTTCTGTCATTATTGCACTAGCTATCACAGGATTTAGTGCTGCAACTTTGGGTAACTCAAATCGGACAAAATCAGTTATTCGTAATATTATTTCTGGTATTTTAACAATGCTAGTCACTTACTTTATTGGTACTTTATTTGCTCATTAGGAAAGGACACTTAATTTCATGACATCTGAAACCAAAATTAAACAAAAAAAATACAAAACAATGGATGAAAAACTTAATTCACTTCGTGCAGGTATACTAGGATCTAATGATGGTATTTTAACTGTTGTAGGTGTCCTGTTCAGTGTTGCAGCAGCTACAACAGATAATTTCATTATTTTCATCGCTGGGTTAACTGATCTAATAGCTTGCGCATTTTCTATGGCAGCTGGCGAATATGCCTCTGTCAGTTCACAAAGTGACACCGAAAAAGCAGCTGTTGCCGTCGAAAAACAGCGTATGATTACGAGTCGTACTGATCAAATTCATGATGTTCAAAATTTTTATACGGCTAAGGGCGTTTCTGAAGAAACCTCTTTTGAAATTGCTACAGAATTAATGCAAAAAAAGCCACTAGAAACGATTATTAATGTTAAATACGGTCTCGAATTAGGACACTATATGAACCCTTGGGATGCCGCTTTTTCCTCACTAATCTCTGCAGCTTTAGGTGGTATTTTCCCACTACTTGCCATTATTATATTACCAAACAATTGGAAAATGATAGGTACAATTATTGCGGTTTCAGTAGCTGTAGCTTTAACTGCCTTTATTAGCTCCAAATTAGGTGATGGTAAAATTAAAGTTGCCATTATACGAAATATTATCATTGGTTTAATAACCATGTTAATTCATTATGGAATTGGCCAGTTTTTTTAGACATATCATTATGAAACCCCGCCCAAACTAGTTAAATATTTTTTCCCAACTTATTTGTTGTCATAGATACATTTTATATAGCGCATTAGCTTTCAAAATGTTTATAAATTTTGAACTAAACCACTTTATACTCTTAAAATTCATACAAAAAAGTTCTAATCACTTAGCGATTAGAACTTTTTTAATATCATTGATCAGCAATAGTTAACAAAGGCCTATATTTTATACTACTTTCAATAATTAAATACAACACTCGCCATCGACATTGTCTGTTTAATTGATATACTGTACATATTTAAGATCATTAAGACTATTTTTACAATGTGCAACTATACATAGTTCATCACAATAATAATCAAGCACTACTCTAAATTTTCTTATCATCTGGTCCACTATTTTTAGAATTTTGGGAAGCAATAATATACTGTTCAATTAAAGCAACAATTTGCTTATTTTGTGGTAAATCAGAATGTTCCGATTCATTTCCTGTGACAGTTATTTCTGTATAGGATTTCGCTTGATTTTGATAAATATATTTTCCGGCATTAACACTTTGATATGGAACAATTCCATCATTATTGTAATTATCTGTTCCAGCAATCGAGTACAACACTAAGTTAGTTGGAATTTTTTTTCGATTCTTTACAAAATCCGCTAACATCTGTGTTCTTGTACTCTGATTAGTTTCTTCACCATTATATGGTGAACCTATCGTCATTAACGTATTAATTGAGGCCGCTTTATCATCAAAATATTCTTCTAAAAATGTCGTATAAATAAGACCTCCGTTAGAGTGCCCGATACCATTAAATTGATTAAATTTATATTTATCAGCAAGATACGTAAACGCTATATCAAACCATTTAGCTTGTTTTTTTATACTATTATAGCCATTCGAATTATCTTCAAAACCAACAACTATGAAAGGTTGCATATCTCGTTTAGCTATTTTACCAGTAATTTTAAGTTTTCCAGTTTTCTGAACCGTTATCTTTAACAAACTATGCGTTCGATTTGTTGAAGTATTTAAAACATCAATCAATTCATCAAATCGATCTTGATTTGCACTGCTTCCTGGTATTAAAATAACTGGATTTAACTTTGAATTATGAATAATTCGGCTTGTTTTGACCTTTTTAGTGTTCCATGTATTTGCCGGTACGATAACAGCTAAAAAACAAGCTAAGATAGCTATCCAAATAAACACGTATTTAACTATTTTCCGTTTATTTTTCATTTAGCTTACCTCCATCAATATTCATTGCCTTATTATTTAATTTTACAAACGGCATATAAATTAAAACTGTAATAATAAGCACAATTCCTGATACAACTAATGTACTCCAATACCCATCAGTTCCTAAAAATGCCATTAATGGTGCTGGAGTCGTTTCAGGTAAGCTGTAAACTGCTGGAGGTATCCACTTAAAGTAAATACAGAAGTACCCAATCAACATTGAAACGATGGGTGATAAGATAAACGGAACCATTAAAATAGGATTTAAAATAATTGGTAACCCAAACATCAATGGAAAATTAATATTCACAAAGCTTGGAATAATTGATATTTTTGCTATTTTACGACTATTTTTATTTTTAGACATTATCAATATTGCTATAATTAAAGATAAGGTCATTCCTGTTCCACCAAAGCTACCAAAACTGTCATAAATTGTATGTATAGAGATAGGAAAAGGTACACCAAAAGACGTGCCATGCTTTAACGCATAACTTAAGTTACTGACAACCGAAGTATCATCTAAGCCGCCTTGTGCAATTCCTAAAGAACCAGAAATTCCTATACCAGATAAAACAGTATTGAAAAAGGATAAAAATAAAATAGTTATAATTAAATGCCTTGATTTAACTTCTGTTAATCTAAACATAGAATATAAGAGACCATTCACACCGATTTGATTAACCAATGAAACTAACATGACTAGTCCAATTAAAATCCCCAATATTATCACTATCGGCAACAGACTCTCTAAACCACGAGAAATAAATGTATATTGATCTACTTTTTCTTGCTTATTTTTAGGTGAAAACCATTTAAAGATATATCCTACAAAGACCCCCAAAATCAGTGAGATAAAAATCCCTTTAACACCTAACTCTTGAATCAAGAATGTCCCCTGATCACTATCAGGGTTTAAACTTGATAAATTATAATTCAAAATAAGCATCCCGACTGCCCCAGTGAATCCTGCAATTTGTTCATCTTTTTTAAAGGACCGAGTCATGTATTTTGCGCTCAAAAAAGCTGTCATTACTGCGATAAAACTCATTGTAACTGTATTAATAATTTCGAATATATTTGTTATGATTTTTTCATAAGGTAACCATGATGAAATATTATATACTTGATTAAAGAACCCTTGTTCTGATAAAACGCTAGAACTAAGCGCCATACTAAAACTTCCAATAATAATAAACGGTAAGATAATTGCAAATGTTTTTTCAATTGCTTGATAAACAAAAGTTTTTTTAAAACGTAAATCAACTCTTAACAATTTTTGCGAAAACGTCACCCATAGTTTATTCATTGAATAACCCCCTTATCTATTTTTTATTATAAACCAATAGTAACCCAACAACAAAATGTTAATTATAAACTTTGAGGGTGTACACTTTCTGGTGTTGGTAAAATAAAATTCATCAACACCAGTTTTTTATTCTGAAAACAAAAAAAGAGGCCACCGGCCCCTGCTATGATTAAGTTGCAAAACATAATCAAAAGCGAGGGATGCTGATGATCACAATTAATTCCGCACTATTACTATTAGGAACAGAAGACGAAAATATTAAGAAAATTAACGTTTCCGATGATTTTGTTAGAATAGTATCACGTAAAAGAAAAGTTAATATCATAGATGCACCATTAACATACATACCTCCAAGAGACCCAGATTGTGGCTATTTAACTATGATCAAAAATGGAACACGTTTAGTTAATGCTAGAATTTCTAGCGTAAATGGCTATGAATTTCATTTGCGATTACGGAACCAACGCTTTATTTGGGCTTCATGTCAAAGTGCGATTGATGCTGAAACACATAATTTTGTAGCGATACTGCCTAATCGTTTTAACAGTGTTATTAAGGAACATTTTTTTAATGCATATATTCTAAAAGAAAGACAATTTGTAACCTCTGTTGTTGTAGACCTGAATGCTCAATATCAAAGTATCATTCATCAACTATTCCCAAATGCTTAAATAATTATTGATCGTTTTCATTTAGTTTAACTGGCTGGTAAAGCCTTAGATTGTGTTCGTATAGATACTTTAAATCAGATAATTGATCATAAAAATAGAGAATATAAATCTTTAAAAACTCAGTTATTAGAAAACTATCAACCAAATAACAGTGAAATGGATACTGTAATAACCACTTTCATAAAGAATCCACATTATATTGAAAATATTTTTATCTTCAACTTATTAAAACGGTCCTATAGAAGGACTTAATCGAAAAATTAAAACACTTAAACGTAGCAGTTACGGTTTCGGAAACTGACATCATCTTTTTGAAAGAATTTTATTAATTCATAACTAAAAAAAGGAAATCCTTTTGGATTTCCCTTAATTAGATTAGACGTTTATTGTCTCACCATCACTATTTGACGCAGACCCAATTTAATCTACGCTTTTGATTATAAACAAAAGCCCTAATGTAATTCCCCATTCTATTACCAATATAATAATCAGTTCCCACAAAGGAATTATAGTTAATAACAAAAATGCACCACCTGGGAGTGAAAGTACTAATATACTCACTGTAATAATAAAAAAATATTTCCAAAAACGTTTTAAATATCTATTAGGCATTATAGCTAGGATTATTAACAATAAAAATGTTAATAATCCCATGACCACTGCCAAATCGTCCCATAATGTGCCTCCAAAATAATATGAAAATGGCGCTAATTTTCCATGTATTACTATACTTGGATAAATGAGACCACCATAACATAATCCACTAAAAAGAAGTAGTCCCCGAAGTATCCATCCGCTTGCTTCTTTAATTACTTTCATTTTAAAACCCCTCTCTCAGATTATTATGATGTTATTTTATGAATATCATTTGGCTTGAACGGACTACTAAAATTGCCAAGCAATCCATAATGTTTCTTTTTTCTATATGCCTCAACATGAGCACCCTTTTTGTATATTGCTGAAAAAAATCTTTCTTGCTCGCATGCTTTGCTTTGTCATCTTATGCAATCATTTCAGTAAGAGTAGTTTTAGCACCCGGCTTAACTTGATTTTCATATACAGGCCAAATAGATGAACTACACAAATCATAAAACTCTTGATAGTTCATATCCTATTGCTTAATTTTACCCTCTTTGACTCCTATATTATATGCTTTAGTTATATCACGGCTCATAAATGTATCCTGAGCATAAATATGATTAGGTACTAATAATACTGAACAAAACTTCATTAAAATAGCTATTACTTTAATACTTTTTCATTAACAACAATCTAACGCTATCATAATTTTAATGTTACTTCAAATAATTTAACTATAATATTAATCTAAGTTAATACTTTAAAAACTTAAAAAAGCCAGCCTCTTAAATTAATACTTTTTTCCGTAATGCACAAAAAGAATTAAAAAATTGATAAAAATATATCTATATGTTATTGAAAATATTAATTATAAACTTTAATTAGAAATCGAAAACTTATAATTTCTGCCCCTTTTCTGCCCCTTTTAGCGACTTTAATGCGACTTTTTGAAGCAAGGTTCAATTATATAGGTCTACCAAATTTTTAGACAAATAAAAAAGCCTTGATTACCAAGGCTTTTCAACGTCAATCTAACGGCGAGCTTCTTTAATACGAGCAGCTTTACCATTAAGGGCACGTAAGTAGTACAATTTAGCACGACGAACACGACCATGACGGATAACTTCAATTTTAGCAACACGAGGTGAATGCAATGGGAAAGTACGTTCAACACCGACACCGTTACTAATTTTACGAACAGTGTAACTTGAACTAATACCTTTACCACGGCGTTTTAAAACGACACCTTCGAAAAGTTGGATACGTTCACGTGTGCCTTCAACAACACGGGCGTGAACTCGAACAGTATCACCTGGGCGGAACTCAGGAATATCTGTACGTAATTGTGCTTCTGTAAGTTTTGCGATCATTGGACTCATAATTTGGATCTCCTTTTCAACAGAAATTCATTCACATTCACTATGCCAGCGGAATATCGTAATTTTATGTGGCTTTTAACCACTTTTAAAATTGTATCATATTACTTTATAGGCGTAAAGGTTATTTCCTTTACTTTCCAGATTTTATGTCAGCTAACCATTCAACTTGTTGTTTAGATAATTGAATATCTTTCAACAAATCTGGTCTTCTCTCAAATGTTCGTCTCAATGATTCTTTTTGACGCCATTCATCGATTAATTTATGATTCCCATTTGTTAGAACTTCAGGAACTTTCATCCCTCTAAAATCAGCTGGCCGTGTATATTGCGGATATTCTAACAAGCCGTTTGAAAATGAATCTCCGGGAGCAGATTCTTTATTGCCTAAAACTTCAGGTAACAATCGAACAGTCGCATCAATCATGACCATGGCTCCTAGTTCCCCACCCGTTAAAATGTAATCACCAAGTGAAACCTCATCAGTTACAAGTTCGCGGATACGTTCATCATAGCCTTCATAGTGACCACAAATAAATGTTAGATGTTCTTCTTTCGCAAATTCTTCAGCCACATTTTGGTCAAATTTACGTCCTGCTGGATCTAAAAGGATAACTTTACCTTTTGTGTCAGATTCCTTTTGAACAGCTTCTAAAGTGTCAAAAACTGGCTGTGCTTGTAATAACATACCTGCACCACCACCATATGGGTAATCGTCCACATGATTTTGTTTATCAGTTGTAAAATCTCTAAAATTAGTAATTTTTAAATCAAGAACGTCCTTATCAATTGCCTTACCAACAATTGATTGTTTCATGGGACCATCAAACATTTCTGGAAATAAACTCAAAACATCAATTTTCATATTTAGTCGTCCAATCCTTCTAAAAGTTCAACCGTTACAATATTGTTATCAATATCGACAGTTTTTATAACATCTTTAATAACTGGTAACAATAAATCACCCTGTCCCTGACGCTTAACAACCCAAACGTCATTAGCTCCTGGGCTTAAAATTTCATAAATAGAGCCAATTTTTTCTTCATTTTCATTTTGGACATCTAAGCCGATAATTTGATGGTAATAGTAATTACCTTCTTCTAATTCCCGAAGACCTTTATCAGCGACTTTAAGATCTAATCCTTTATACTTCTCAACCAGGTTAATATCTTGTAATCCTTCAAACGTCACGAGTTCAAAATTTTTATGATGTCTATAGGTCATAACCGTTAACGAAATAACTTGTTTTCCGCTCTTATCAAACAGATACAAGACGGTTCCCTTTTTAAAACGCTCAGAAACGAAGTCAGTTGTAGCCATAACTCTAACTTCTCCTTTGATTCCATGAGTATTGACGATTGTTCCTACTTGATAATAATCCATATTTACTCCTTTTTATTGTAAAATAAAAACTCCCAAACAAAACATTGCTGCTTCATTCAAGAGTTACTATTTTAATCTAATATGTTTAGACGCACTCGTTTCGAACTTGTTAAACGCACACCATAGATTATTGTTCTAATAGCTTGCGCAACTTGTCCGTGCTTCCCAATAATACGGCCAATATCATCTGAATTCACAGATAATTCAAAATAGACATAATGATCATCTTGTTTCTGTCCTATTTGGACATCATCAGGATTTTCAACAAGCGGTTTGACAATTGTTAAAATTAAACTTGTCACTTCTGCTTCAGTCATTTAATCGTCCTTATTTTTTAGAGAATTTAGCTTCATGGAATTTCTTCATGATGCCTGCATTTGAAAGAATGTTACGTACAGTATCTGATGGTTGTGCACCATTGTTCAACCAGTTTAAAATACTTTCTTCTTCAAGTGTTACTGTTTGTGGTTCTGTTAATGGGTTGTAAGTACCAACGTTTTCGATGAAACGGCCATCACGTGGTGAACGTGAATCAGCTACAACGACACGGTAGAACGGTCTCTTTTTAGAACCCATACGTTTTAAACGAATTTTTACTGACATTAATATACACCTCCTGATATCTACTTCAACAATAATTAATATACCAGTTATTTATCAGCTTGTAAAGGTTTTTTTCTTGACAGTTAAAATAAATTATCAAAATGTCCCTTAAGCCATACCAGTATTGGTTATTTAATGATTATTTTCTAGAGTTTTTATTTTTCTTCATACGTTTTTTCTTGTTTTTCTTGTTCTTACGAACCATAGAATTCATAGACATCTTAGCTAAGCGACCTGTTACGCCCTTGCCAAGCATCCCTTCCATACCTTCAAAATTACCGCTATTCATTTTCTTCATCATTTTCTTCATTTCGCCAAATTGCTTAATCATTCGGTTAACTTCAACAATTGGACGACCTGCACCAGCAGCAATACGTCGTCGACGACTGGGGTTCAAGATGTCTGGATTTTCGCGTTCTTTAGGTGTCATTGAGTATACTGTCGCACGCATATGGTCAATATCCTTGGGATCCATTTTAACATTCTTCATAGCTGGATTATTAGCCATCCCTGGAATCATCTTCATAATATCTTCCATAGGACCCATTTTTTGTAATTGATCCATTTGACTTAAAAAATCATTAAAATCAAATGTATTTTCTTGAAATTTTTCAGCCATTTTAGCTGATTCATTTTCATCAAAATCTTGTTGTGCTTTTTCAATCAGCGTGAGCATATCACCCATGCCTAAAATTCTTGATGCCATACGATCTGGATAGAATACGTCCAAATCAGTTAATTTTTCACCTTGTCCGATAAATTTAATTGGTTTACCCGTCACTGAACGAATTGATAACGCAGCACCACCACGAGTGTCACCATCTAATTTAGTTAAGACGACACCAGTAACATCTAATTGTTCATTAAAGCCTTTAGCAACATCTACCGCACTTTGTCCAGTCATTGAATCAACAGTCAAAAGAATTTCATTTGGGTTCGCTAAGGCCTTAATTTGAGCTAATTCGTCCATTAGCGTTTCATCAATTTGTAAACGACCAGCTGTATCAATAATAATGTAATCATTTTTATTTTCTGCAGCTTGTGCTAAACCTTGTCGAACAATTTCAACAGGGTTTACTTTTGTACCCAATTCAAAAACAGGTATTTCCAAATCTCGACCTAAAACTTGTAATTGGTCGATAGCAGCTGGACGATAAATATCGGCTGCTATCATTAAAGGTCTCGCATTTTCTTCTTTTTTTAATGTTAAAGCAAGTTTACCAGCTGTGGTTGTTTTACCAGCCCCTTGTAAACCAACCATCATAATAATTGTTGGTATTTTAGATGACTTGTTCAATGGAACAGCTGTTTCACCCATGACTTTAGTTAATTCTTCATTTACAATTTTGACGATTTGTTGTGATGACGTTAAACTCTCAAGTACTTCCGCACCAATTGCACGTTCACGAACAACCTTAACGAACTCTTTAACCACTGTAAAGTTAACATCGGCTTCAAGTAAGGCTAAGCGAATTTCACGCATAACCTCTTTTAAATCAGTTTCAGATATTTTACCTTTGCGACGGAGTTTCGTCATCGCATTTTGTAATCTTTCTGTTAATCCTTCAAATGCCATTTTTAACTACCTACCCTTACTCTTCGTCTAATTCTTCTAATTGATTAATTAGATCGGTTAATTTTTGATCCTCTTTATAAGTACTATCTGTGTATTGCTTAATTTGGTCTAATTTTTCATTACGTTGAATAAAATTATGATACAAATTCAACTTATCTTCATAATCTTCTAAAATTTTTTCTGTTCGTTTGATATTATCATAAACGGCTTGCCGACTAACATCAAAATTGTCCGCAATCTCACCAAGTGAAAAATCATCACCATAGTACATGGCCATATATTCAGCCTGTTTTTTAGTTAATAATGACTCATAAAATTCAAACAATGCATTTACTCGATTTGTTTTATCAATCGCCACTAAAAAAACTCCTTCGTTTTTGTTTCATTCAGTCCTACTTAGAAGGGTACCGATTTTAGCCCTAAACGTCAATAGCAAAAAGAAGTCCGATTAGTTTAATCTGACTTCTAAGATTATTCTTCTGTTGATTCAGGTTGTTCTTGAATAAGTCCTTTAAACAAACCATAAATGAAATCTTCTGCATTAAAATCACGTAAGTCATCCATTTGCTCACCTAATCCAGCAAGTTTTACTGGTAAATGCATTTCATTACGAATGGCTAACACGATACCACCACGAGCAGTTCCATCTAGCTTAGTTAATACAATACCACTCACATCAGTTGTTTCTTTAAATTGTTTAGCTTGGATTAAAGCATTTTGACCCATTGTTGCATCCAAAACAAGTAAAACTTCATGAGGTGCATCTGGAATTTCTCGAGAAATGATTCGTTTAATTTTATCTAATTCATTCATCAAGTTAACTTTATTCTGCAAACGACCAGCTGTATCAACTAGTAAAATATCGTAATCTTCTTCTTTGGCACGTTTTACCGCGTCAAAAATAACAGAGGCTGGATCACTTTTTTCTGGTCCACGAACGATATCGACATCAACACGACGGCTCCATTCAGCAAGTTGTTCTATTGCACCCGCTCTAAATGTATCTCCAGCAGCTAAGAGTACTTTTTTGCCTTCTTCATGATAACGGTGTGCTAGTTTCCCAATAGTTGTTGTTTTACCAACGCCATTAACACCAACAAATAAAATAACAGTTGGACCTGATTCAGCTTGCGCAATAGAATTATCTTCGTCTTTACCCTCTGATTCATACAAATCTACCAATTTTTCAATAATTGCTGCAGAAACAGCATCTGGATTGCTTACATTTCTTAATTTAACTTCTTCTTGTAACTCACGGCTAATTTTCATAGCCGTTTCAAATCCAACATCAGCTTCAATTAAAGTTTCTTCTAACTCTTCAAAAAAATCTTCATCGACTGTTCTAAAATTAGCAAACAGTGAGTTTAAGCGTTGTCCAAAGGTTTTTCTTGATTTTTCAAGGCCTTTATCATATTTTTCTTGTTCAGATGATTCTGGTTCTTCACCTGTAAAAGCTTGCTTAATTCTACTAAATATTCCCATCTGTAGCGCCTCCTAATCTTTTATTAGTATATCAAACCGTTTTGTCTAATGATACCGAAACCATTTTAGAGATACCAGACTCTTGCATTGTAACACCATACAAAATATTAGCTTCAACCATTGTTCCATTTCGATGCGTTATCACAATAAATTGCGTTTCTTGATGAAATGATTTTAGATAACTAGCAAATCGAGCTACATTTGCATCGTCAAGCGCAGCTTCTGCTTCATCCAAGATACAAAAAGGAACTGGTTTTACTCTTAAAATAGCAAATAGTAGCGTAATTGCGGTCAAAGCTTGTTCTCCGCCAGAAAGTAAACTCAAACTTTGAACTTTTTTACCAGGCGGCTGCGCTAGAATATCAATTCCAGTTGTTAAAAGATTTTCTGGATCAGTTAATTCTAATCTAGCTTTACCACCACCAAACATAACAGGGAATATCTCCTCAAATTTCTTAGAGATATCAATAAAACTAGCTTTAAATCTTTTTTCAACTTCAGTATCCATATCCATCATAGTTTTCTTTAATTGTTCATCGGCTTCTAATAAATCATTTTGTTGGTCTAATAAGAATGAGTAACGTTCATTAACTCTTTCAAATTCATCAATCGAGGCCACATTAACCTCACCAATTTCTTTTAGCCCTTTTCTCAATAATTTTTGTTGCGCCAAAATTTGTTCAAGAGGTTGCTGACTTTCTAATTTTTCAGCCTCTTCAAAAGTCTGTTGAAAATCACTAGCTAGCTTAGCTAGAAACTCATCAAGCGACTCATTAAGTTGTTGTTGTTGATTTTCAGCTTTGATTTTATCTGCAATAATATTTCTCTGCAACTCAGATAAACGAGATAAATGGCTATTTTCTTCAGTTAAAGTTTGATTAATATTAGTTCTGTTCTTTTTAAAATCAGCTAACTTTAAATCGGCTTCTTCTGCTTGCCTTTGAAATTCTTGTAATTCTTTTTGGATATCTTTTTCTTTCACCTGACTATTTTCGGTATTTCTGAGTAAGTCTTGATGTTGTTGATTTATCAATGTAGCTTTATCAACTAATTCCTGAATATCGTTATTCAGCAGCATAACATTAGCGTGTTGCTGTTTTAATTGTTCTTGGAATACTAATAAACTTTCACGATGGTTTTGTTTCTTAACTTGTTGCTGCTGTTCAAATTGATTACTATTTTTTAATTGTAAGTCAATATCAGAAATATCATTATTTGCTACTTGTATTTGTCGTGCTAATTCAATAATTTTTTGTTCATTGTCTTTAAATTTTATTTGGTTATTAATTTTATCAGTTTGATTTTTTTCAAATTCATCATATTTTTCAGTCGTTTTAAGTTCTTGCTGTTCTAAAATTAACCGACTAGTTGTTAATTTAGATTGTGTTGTTTGATATTGACTTTTTAAATCAACAACAATCAATTCAAGCGACTCGATCATTTCTTTTTGCTTTTCAACAGTCACTCTAGCTTCATTGCCACGAACTTCACGAGCCTCTAATTCTTGTTGCATTTTTTGGATACTTTCATCTAATTGTAGAATAGTTTGCTTCTGATTTAACAATCCACTGGTATGTTGCTGTTTACCACCAGTTATTGCACCACCTGCATTTATTACTTCTCCAGTCCGTGTGACAACTTTAACTCGATGATTCAAATCACGACTAACTTTAATTGCCGTATCCATATCTTCAACGATAATTGTTGTCCCTAGCAAATACTGACTAATTTCAATAAATTGAGGTTCAACTTTAATTAACTCTGACGCAATACCGATGACTCCTTCATACTTTAAGACGAAACGTTGTGCATCACCGATAGAACGTCCCTTAATAGCTGAAATAGGCAAAAATGTTGCCCGACCAAATTTATTATCCGTTAAAAATTTAATTGCATTCTTTGCAACAGACTCTTCTTGCACAACTACCTGTTGTAATTGCGCACCCAATGCTGTCTCTATTGCTTGATTAATTTCCTTTGGGACCGTAATTAATTCTGCCACTGAACCATATAAACCAGGAAACTTATTTTTTTCTTTTAAAATTGCTTTAACGCCTTGATAATAGCCGTTATAACTATTTTGCGTCAAAAGTAGATTATCCTTTTTATTTTTCGCCTGTACTAAAACGTTTGATGCTTCAAACCATCTACGTTGCTGTGCCTCGTAAGAATCGTTATTTTTTTTCAAGGCAATCTTTAATTTAGCTAATTCTTTTTCTTCATTAATTAATTTATTATCAATCAAATTAAATTCAGTTTTTTTAGTTTTAAAATCGTTTTTTGCTTGTGTTAAATACTCTTGTTCAGTAGCTAATAAGTCATCATTAACCTTAGCCTGTGAATCAAAATTTAATGTTTTTTGTAAAAACTCATTCTCACTTTGTAATCGTGTACGTTGTTGAATAGTATCATTAACAACGCGCCTTAATTCTTTTGAACGATCTTGTCCAGAAATATCCGCTGTTTCTAACGTTTTATCAATCGCTTCAATAAACATGTTCTCATCAGTAATATTTTTCTGTAAAGCTAATGACCGCTTATCTAAATTAGCTAATGACTCTTGTTTCAAAATAATTTGTTCATTCACCGATTCTTGTTCTTTTTTTAATTCTGTTATTTTTTGCTTTTCAAAATCTTTTTTTTGAGTTGATATATTACTTTGACCCATCAACCGTTCTTTATTAATTGTTAAATCTAATAGTTTGTTTTGTGTATGATCAATCATTTTTTCAATATTCTCTAGTTCTGAGCGATAACCTGCAATTTCATGTTCTTTTACAGTGACCTTAGTCTTATAATCACTATCCATTTCAAGTAACTTATCTAACGAATGTGTGACATCCCTTTTTAGTTGCGATTGCCTTTTAATTTCTTTAACCAACCGACTAAGTTCTAACTCATCAAATTGCTTTTTTTGAGATAAATAATCCTTTGCCAAACTACTTTGCTCACGTAAAGGTTCAACTTGTCCTTTAAGTTCAAAAATAATATCAGAAACCCGGTTAAGATGACCTTTTGTTTCTTCTAATTGGCGAGTGGCAATATTTTTTTCTTGTTTATATTTTAAAACACCAGCAACTTCTTCAATAATCGAACGTCTGTCTTCGGGCTTACTATTAAAAATTTCAGCAACTCTACCCTGAGAAATGATTGAAAATGACTCTTTTCCAAGACCAGTATCCATGAATAGATTGGTTATATCTTTAAGACGACACTGCTTTTGATTAATTAAAAACTCGCTGACACCATCTCTAAATAATCGTCTTGTAACGGTTATTTTTTCAGGATTATCTTGAATATAAAAATCAGAATTATCAAAAATAATACTAACTTCAGCACGATTAACTGCTGATCTGTTCCCTGAACCAGCAAATATAACGTCAGGCATTTTATTTCCACGTAAATTTTTGGCTGATTGTTCACCAAGTACCCAGCGAATTGCTTCAATAATATTACTTTTACCGCTACCGTTAGGACCGACAATACCAGTCATCCCGTCTTTAAATTCAATTGTTGTTTTGTCTGCAAATGATTTAAAACCATTAATGACTAAAGACTCTAATTTCATCCGTCACTAACCCCCTGAACATTTTTACTTTCTGAGTAATCCTAATGCATTACTTGCTGCTTGTTGTTCTGCAACTTTTTTAGAATGTCCTGCCCCTTGTCCAATGATTTTGCCATCAGCACTGACAGACATAACATATTGTCTGTCATGCTCTGGACCAAGGTCATCAACAACATCATAGGTAATGACAACATCACCATCTTTTTGTAAAAACTCTTGTAGCGACGTTTTATAATCCATAACATGGTCAAACCAGCCTAAGTCTAATTTTGGAAAAATAACTTTCCTGATAAATGTTTCAACAGCTAATTTACCTTGATCTTGATAAAGCGCTCCTACAAAAGATTCAAAAATATCACATAATAACGCAGGTCTTTGACGTGCATTTGATTTTTCTTCACCTTTACCTAAACGAATAAATTCATCAAATCGGCATTCTTTAGCAAATGCGCTGAAACTCTCTTCACATACCATTGCAGCTCTTAGACGCGTTAATTTCCCTTGTGGCAGCATTGTATACCGCTGATATAAATATTCTGAAACTGTTAATTGTAAAACAGCGTCTCCTAAAAATTCAATTCGTTCATAAAATTTTAAATTTTCTTTGGGATGTTCATTTACATATGATGCCTGTGTGAATGCTTCATCTAATAAATCCGTATTCACAAATTTAATATTAAAATCTTCTGCTAACATTTCATTTAAACCTTTAATCATTATTATCCTCCGTTATTATCATTATTGCTCTTACAATTATACCTGTTTTAATCACTAAAAGGTACTCCATACAAAAAAAGCGCTGACAAATATCATTGTCTAACGCTTTTAATGAACGATTTAATATACGTGTTGAATTATTATTTTTGGTTAGCTTTAATAAAAGTGACAACGTCTCCGACAGTTGTTAAACTTTCTGCATCTTCATCAGAAATTTCTGCACCAAATGTATCTTCAAGTTCTAAAACGAACTCAACAACATCAATTGAATCTGCATCTAAATCCTTTTTAAAATCTAAGTCATTCGTAATTTTTTCTACTGGCAAATCAAAATGTTCGTCTATAATTTTAACAATTTTTCCAAAAATTTCTTCTTCTGTCATTCCAATAGCCTCCTTTTGAATCATGACGTAATTTTAACCATTTTTCAGAGAAATGTCTAGTTAATTTTATTTTCACTAGTTTCCTTTTCAAAATAGTTAACAATATTAGGTACTACATCTGTATTAACCATATCATTGATTTGGTTAATTGTGTAATAAACAACTTCAGCCTTACTTGATCCATGTGATTTTACAACTGGTGCTTTAATACCTAGTAAAACCGCACCGCCATACTTAGGTGAATCCATTTTATTCTTCAATTGTTTTAAACTTGGTTTCAGTAAAAGTGCACCAATTTTAGCACGCAAGCCACCACTCATAATGGCACTTCTGAGTAATGAAAACATTCCTAAAGCTGTCCCTTCAACGGATTTTAAAACAGCATTACCTGTAAATCCGTCAGAAACAACAATATCAGCTTTACCAGAAAGCAAATCATTAGATTCAATATTACCCACAAAATTTAATTCGGTATCGTTTTGTAATAATTGGTACGCTTCTTGCGTCACTTTGTTGCCTTTATGTGGTTCTGTCCCATTATTTAATAAACCAATTTTAGGATTACTAATATGGCGAACATTTTTAGCGTAATAGTTACCTAAGACAGCATATTGATGCAAGTGTTCAGGTTTACTATCCGCATTGGCTCCAGCATCTAATAAATTTACAGTATTATCACTAGAAATAACTGGCAATGTTGCTAATAAACCAGGTCGTGGAATACCCTTAATACGGCCAATTATAAACAAACCAGCAGCAAGTAGTGCCCCTGTATTACCGCATGAAAATACGGCATCATTCTCACCATCTTTAACAGATTGAGCTGCTAAGACCATTGATGCTTTTTTCTTTGAACGAATTGCCTTAACTGGTTCATCATTCCCATCAATTTCCTCATCCGTGTGAACAATTGTGATATTTTTATCATCTTTTAAGAATTCACGAATTCTTTTTTCATCTCCGTACAACGTAAATTGAATGGTGCTATCTTCGTCTCTAGCACGTTCAACGCCCTCGACGATTGATTGCGGTGCAAAATCGCCGCCCATTGCATCAACTGCTAACTTCATAATTATATTCTCCTAACTTATTTAATCGAATTTTAAATCTGTATTTTGATGGTTTTTTAAATAATCGTTTAGTGGTTTAAATTCAGGATTACTTTCAAAGTCATCTCTAAAAACTATTTCGTGCGCTTCTTGTTGGGCCACTTGTAATGCATTGATATCACCTATGGGATCACCGATTTTAAAATCAGGTATTCCAGATTGCTTACGGCCTAATACATCGCCAGCACCTCGCAACTCTAAATCTTTTTGCGAAATGACGAAACCGTCTGTTGTCTCTGTCATAATTTGCATGCGCTGTCTTCCAAAATCATTTTTAGGATCAGCAATTAAAATACAATAAGATGCTTTCTTACCACGGCCAACCCGACCTCGTAATTGATGTAATTGCGCTAACCCAAACCGTTCAGCATTATGAATCATCATCACAGTAGCATTAGGTACATCAACGCCGACTTCGATAACCGTTGTTGAAACCAATATTTGATATTTATTGGCCTTAAAATCGGCCATAATCTGATCCTTTTCATCATTCTTCATTTTGCCATGCAGTAATCCAACTTTATATTTTGGCTCAAATATTTCTTTCATATTTTCGTATAAAGCTAATGCATTTTTTAAATCTAGTGTTTCAGATTCATCAATTAGTGGTGTAATAATATAAGCTTGTGAGCCTTGAATCAACTGTTCTTTAATGAGATCGATTCCTTTACCTACTTGAGAACTCTTTAACCAAGATGTCGAAATAGGTTGGCGTCCTGCAGGTAGTTCATTAATCGTAGAAACATCCATTTCGCCATAAGCAGTGATTGCTAGCGTCCTAGGGATTGGCGTGGCCGTCATTGCTAAAACGTCCGGTTCAGCCCCCTTCTCTCTTAAAATGCGACGTTGATTCACACCAAATCGGTGTTGCTCATCAGTAATAACTAATCCAACGCGACTGAATGACACATCAGGTTGAATAATCGCATGTGTTCCAATAATTAAATTAACCTCACCTGATTCAAGATGTGCTAATAGTTCACGTCTAGCTTTAACTTTCATTGACCCAGTTAAAAGTGCAACATTAACTGGGAAATCTGCGAATAAGGTAGCCATGTTATTGGCATGTTGTTCAGCTAATATTTCTGTTGGCGCCATTAAAACGGCTTGATAGCCCGCCGTAATAGCCGCGTACATCACAATTGCTGCAACAATTGTTTTACCTGATCCAACATCACCTTGAAGTAATCGATTCATATGGATTGGTTGTTTCATGTCTGAACAAATTTCATTAACGACTCTTTTTTGAGCTGCCGTTAATTCAAATGGTAACGTCTGAATGAATTTTTTCAATTCATTATTTTGATAGTTAATTTTAATACCATCATTTTTAGTATCATTTCTTTTAATATACTGTAATTTCAATTGAAATAAAAAGAACTCTTCAAAAATAGCCGTCCGTTTGGCATCATGAAAATCTTTTTCATCCTGTGGAAAGTGAATATCATGTAACATCGTCTTACAATCAATTAAACGATACTTTTTAATCAGGTCATTTGGTAATATTGAATCAATTTGATTCGCATATTGCTCAAATGCTTGTGTAATTAACTGTCGAATTGCCGATTGATGAATATCTTTGGAAGAACGATATATCGCTGATAACCTATCATCATTTTGCTTCGTCAATAACTTCATCCCAGATAAACTTTTTCTTTTATCATCCCATTTACCATACACAGCTACTTCTTTACCAATCTCAAATTGTTTTTGCAAAAAAGGCTGATTAAAAAAACTAACGGTTATATTATCACTATCAATTAGTAATCTAACGTTTAACAGATTTCTTTTCTGACCAAACCGAATTAAAACTGGTTCAGAAGAGACAATTCCTTTTAGAGTTACTTTTTCTTGATCAGTAATTTCAGATAATTTTTTTGCTTTTAAATCGTCATAACGATACGGATAAAATGTTAATAAATCTATGATTGTATTAATTCCTAATTGATTAAGTGCAGTCAATTTTTTAGGCCCAACACCAGTTAAAACACTAACTGAATCATTCAATGATGACATTATGATACCTCACTTTCTACGGAATATAAAAAGCAGGAGAGAACATAGTCTCATCCCACCTTTACTTTTTACTATTTATTCAACTGAAATTAGGTATGGATAGACCGGTTGGTCTCCTTCGTGAATTTCGACTTCTAAATCTTCATCAATTTCATAAATGGCTTCTTCGATTTCTTTAGCTTCGTCCTCAGAACCGTCTTCACCCACAATAATTGTGATAATTTCGCTGTCTTCATCCAACATTTCTTTAGTCATTTCAATTGCAACTTTTTTACGATCATTATCGGTTACTTTGATGCTACCATCAATAATACCCATATAATTATCTTTTTTAATCTCAATACCTTCAATTGTTGTATCTCTAACTGCAATTGTTACTTGACCAGAAGTTACTGTATCCAAGTTTTCAATCATAGCATCTTTGTTTTCTTCTAATGTACTATCAATATTAAAACCAAGCATTGCTGTCATTCCTTGAGCGATTGTACGACTTGGTACAACAACTGTTGGAACTGTTGAAACTTCAACAGCTTGTTCAGCAGCTAAGAAAATATTTTTATTATTAGGTAAAATAATCACATTTTTAGCTTTAGTTGCTTCAATTGCCTTAACAATATCTTCCGTACTTGGATTCATTGTTTGACCACCACTTAAAATATAAGAAACGCCTAAACTTTTGAAAAGTGTCGCAACACCAGAACCAGATGAAATTGAAATAACTGCAATTTCGCTAGGTACTGCAGTTTCACTTGTTTCTTCAGTCTCTTCTTCATCATTTTCCAAAATTGTCTCATGTTGTTGACGCATATTATCAACCTTAACTTTGATTAATGAACCATAATGTTGACCATAAGTCATCACTTCACCAGGATTTTCTGTATGTACGTGAACTTTAACAACTTCATCATCGGCCACAACAAGAAGAGAATCACCAATTTCACTTAAATGATTTCTAAATTCATCATAATCAAATTTACGATCAACTAAACGACCAGCACCCAATTTAAGCATGATTTCTGTACAATAACCAAATTTAATATCTTCAGTACTTAATTTACTTTGAACACTCTGATGGTGACTGGCATTAACCATTTCATCCATTTCTTTTTCATTTGGTTTGTATTCTTCACTAATTGTTTCCTTACCAGTTAAGGCATCAAAGAAACCTTCATAAACAAATGTTAATCCTTGACCACCTGAATCAACAACACCAACCTCTTTTAAAACAGGTAATAAATCCGGTGTTGTTGCTAATGCTTTTTTAGCAGCTACATAAGTTGCTTCCATAACGACGATAACATCATCGCTCTCAGAGGCAGCTTTATTTGCAGCCTTAGCGGCTTCTCTTGCAACTGTTAAAATAGTTCCTTCAGTTGGTTTCATAACGGCTTTATACGCGACTTCTACGCCACCTGTCAAAGCATCTGACAAATCAGTAGCAGTTAAAACCTCTTTAGCTTGGATCCGTTTATAAAAGCCTCTAAAAATTTGTGATAAAATAACGCCTGAGTTGCCTCGAGCACCCATCAGTAAACCTTTAGCTAAAATCGAAGATAGTTCACCAACATGTTCAGAAGGTGAATCTTGAACATACTTTGCCCCACTTGCGAACGAAAGGTTCATATTTGTACCTGTATCACCATCTGGCACTGGAAATACATTCAATGAATTAATAAATTCGGCATTTTTAGCCAATCGTTGTGAGCTAATTTGGACCATTTTTCTAAATTCTTGGTCCGTAATTTTCGTAACAGTCACTTCTTTTTCCTCCTTGGTCACTACTAAAATAGCTAGTTACTAATCGCCTAGTACGCGAACGCCTTGTACTAACACGTTAACTGAATTAGCAGATACACCTAGCATTGTTTCTAAATTATACTTCACTTTTTCTTGAACATTACGACAAACTTCAGATATTTTTGTGCCATAGCCAACAATAATGTAGACATCAATAGCAACACCATTATCTTCCTGGCGAACAACAACACCTCTAGAATAATTATCTCTTCTTAAAATTTCATTCACATTGTCACGAATTTGGTTTTTACTTGCCATTCCGACAATCCCAAAAATTTCAGTTGCGGCACCGCCGACAACTGTCGCAATAACTTCATTATCAATATCAATCGTACCGAATTGCGTTTTGATCTTAACAGCCATAAGAATAGCCTCCTTATATTTTCACACAATCAATAAGAGTATTTTATCATAGGATATGGTAGAATAAAAGAAAAATAGCATCTAAGAAAATTCTATTCCCCTACCTTCGGGAATTTCAAGCTGTCAAGCAAATTTACTTGAAAGAAAAGTATTGCATTATATGGCTAAATATGATATTTTTGTTTAGGTAAGTAAGCATAGCTTTGCTTTTTAAGTGAATTGCAGAGGAGGATATGAATATGGCAAAAGATTTTATTACAGGACGTAAGACTACTTTCGGTAAGAAACGTTCTCATGCATTGAACCAAACAAACCGTAGCTGGAAACCTAATTTACAAAAAGTTCGCATCTTAGTTGATGGTAAACCTAAAAGAGTTTATGTATCTGCTCGCGCTTTAAAGTCAGGTAAAGTTACCCGTGTTTAATTCAATTTAAAAAGACTCAGCATTTATGCTAAGTCTTTTTTTTTGCTCTATTTTTCGTCATCACGACTTTGAATCACAATAATAATACCAGATTCAAAACTAAACTCACCTGTATCCCCCATAAATTCATTACTTGCTAATGAAATCGGGTTCACAAAATTAATTTGATTCAATGTATACTTCTCATCTATTAAACTCAATTTTTTAACTGGTGACAGTGGAATAAATGCAAGATATTTTTTATCATCTTCTTTTATTAACTGATACTTACCAGATTTAAAGAATCGAATTGAATTTTGTTTATCAACTAAACAAATTTTTTCAAACATTGTATTAAATGGCTCTCTAAAAATAAAAAACAAATTAGCCAATAAATGATCAATTCGACCACCTGTAGCGCCATAAATCGTCACTGAATCAAACTCAAATTCAGATATGGCTTCTCTCAAAGCAAATTCAGTATCTGTATCATCTTTTTCAGGATTAGCTATTTTAATTTTTTTACTATGATTAGATACTAAATTAAATTCACTTTCAGTCATTGAATCGAAATCACCAATCGATAGCTCAGGTGTAATACCTAGTTTTATTAATCGCAATGCACCTCTGTCAACACCAATCCACGGTCCACGAACGTTACCATCCACTAATTCCTTAGGCCACTGTTCCTTAGGTCCACCGACTAAGATATTGAGTTTCATTTGGTTGCTTCTCTTAACTTATTAATTTGTTCAGTTGGATTATCACTATTGTAGATGTATGAACCAGCTACTGCGACTGTTGCACCACTATCAAGACATTCCTTAATCGTTTGATCATTAACACCACCATCAACTTCAATATCAAAATCATAATTTTGAACTTGTTTGATACGGTCTAATTGGTCAATTTTACGTTTCATTTCTGGAATAAATGATTGTCCCCCAAATCCAGGGTTAACAGTCATCACTAATACTTGATCAACAAGTGGCAAAATTTGTTTAATTGTCTCTAGGGATGTTCCTGGGTTAATAACCACTTCAGCTTTCACACCTAATTTTTTAATATGTTGAATAACACCAAAAATATGGGGAGTTGATTCAACATGAACCCCAATAATATCAGCACCTGCCGCAGCAAATTCTTCAATATAAGATTCTGGATTTTCTACCATCAAATGACAATCCAAAACCATTTTTGTTAATGGTCTAATTGCTTCAACGACGTTTGCACCAAAAGTTAAATTAGGCACAAAATGGCCATCCATAATATCAATATGTAAATATTCTGCACCAGCTTGATCAACAACTTTAATATCCTTTTCCAAGTTTGCAAAATTAGCGCTTAAAATAGAAGGTGATAATTTCATTTTGGTCATCTCATTTCTTATAGTTTGGTTTTTGATCAACAATTAATTGATTAAATTGTAAATAATTTTTGTACCGACTCTGTAATAAATTACCTTGTTCAAGTGCTGCTTTAACTGCACATTTAGGCTCCTTAATATGCAAACAACCTCTAAATTTACAGCCAACAGATAGTTCATTTAATTCTGGAAATAACTTTGGTAACTCTTCTTTTGACATATCAAATAAATCAAAAGAAGAAAATCCAGGTGTATCAGCAATTAGCCCACCTGCAATAGGCATTAATGTTACCTTACGAGTAGTATGTTTACCACGATGTAAGGCTTTTGATATCTCAGCCGTCTGCAACTCCAACTCTGGCATAATTTTATTTAGTAATGTTGATTTTCCTGCACCAGTCTGACCCATTACGACTGCAATTTTACCCGGAAAGGTATCTTGTAATTCTTTAACCACAACATCTTCATTTTTACCAAATGGAAAAAATGTTGGATAGATTTGACTATAAGCTTCAATAATACTGCTTATTTCAACTACTTTCTCTTCAGGAATTAAATCGCCCTTTGAAAAGTATAAGACTGGCTTAACATGATGCGATTCTAGCATAATTAATTGTCTATCTAATAGATTGCTTGAAAATGCTGGTTCAACACATGACGTTACAACAATTGCTTCATCAATATTAGCTACTGGTGGTCGAATTAAGCTGTTTTCTCGATCATGAATATTAAGAATATAGCCTTCTTTTTTATTTTCAGCTTTGAAGTCAACCCAATCGCCAACTAGTGGTGCCTGGTTAGAATTTCTAAAATTACCTCGAGCCCTTGTTCGATAAGTTTCGCCTTCGACATCAACGTCGTAAAAGCCACTTAATGATTGTCTAATCTGACCTGTTACCAATAAATTAACCTCCTTTAACTGGACTCATGTAACCGTTTTATATGATTAATTAAAAAATAGATTAGAAGTTTACCCTCTAATCTAATTTTACCACATCTTTTATTTAATTTTTAGTTACATTATCATTTTCCGCAATTACTTCACCATCACGCAAAATTTTATATTTTCCTGCTTTTCCAGAATCTAAAACAAATGATAATTTAAAATCAGTATCTTTTGTAATTGTTTTCCGTTCATAAATATCATCAATGTTATGTGTTTTGTCTTCAATATAAATTTCAATAGCATTTTCATCTGCTTTTGATTCTGAAGAACTTGAACTAGAGCTGGAACTATCATCTGACGACGAGTCTTTGTCCTCATCCGTATCTTTTTCTTCATCAACTGAACTTGAACTTTCTGACACAATTGATTTGAATGGAACAGATATAGTCCTGGTAAATTCATCAGTTGTGACTTTTTTTCCTTTAGAAATAACAACTGATAATCGATCACCTTTAGAAAAAGAGCTTCCTTCTGCTGGTGATTGTTTAATAACTTGACCTTTGTCAACTGAATCTGAGTAGGCCTCGCTAATTGTCAGATTACCACCTAATTCGCTTGTATAATCCTGAACACTTTTTCTTGTATATCCTGTTAAATCTCTAAGTGTATACACTTTAGGACCTGAACTAACTGTCAATGTAATCACTGTATCACTCGGAACTACCTTATCACCCGCTGTGACATCTTGCGCCATAATTTCATTTTCAGTCACAGATTCTGACTCTTCCGTTTCTTTTTCAACTTTAAAGCCATCATTTTCTAACGTTGTTTTAACATCCTCATAATTACTACCAACGTAATTCTCGATTGTTATCTTAGCTTTTCCCTTTGATACCATTACATCAACCTGATTTTTTTCTCGAATTATTTCATTCTTCTTAGGTGTTGAATTAATGATATTACCACTATCAACGGTTTCACTATTTGTTCGAGTAATTTTACCAAGTTTCAAATTTTTGTCTGCTAAATTTGATTTTGCTTCACTAACTGTCATTCCGCTTAAATCAGGGACCTTAACTTCTTTTGGTGAACTCATTGCAAGAATCGCACCACCCAGAATAAGAGCGACAAAAGCAAAAATGATTGCGCCGATAGTCCATTTTTTACGACGACTCATTTTCTTTTTCGTATCTTTTTTTACATCTGGTTCCTGATTCGGACTAAGTGTTTCTACAGTCTGCTTATCAAATACCGGCAATACTTTAGTTTCACCACTGATAACCTCTTCAGGCTGCCACTTTGCCACATTTTTTTTAGCCAAAGATTCTCGCAAAGCAATTGACATTTCTCCAGCAGATTGGAACCTATCTCGCGGTACTTTACTTGTTGCTTGTAAAACAACATTTTCAAGAGACTGCGGAATATTAGGATCAAATTCCCGAACAGATGGCACATCACTTTGAAAATGTTTTAGGGCAATTGAAACAGCTGTTTCACCTTCAAAAGGAACTCGCCCAGTTAACATTTCATACAAAATAATACCAAGCGAATAGATATCAGATTGTTTTGTTGCCATGCTACCTCTAGCCTGTTCTGGCGAAAGATAATGAACAGAACCCAATAAAGTATTAGTTTGTGTTAACGAATGATCAGCCAATGCCACAGCAATACCAAAATCTGTAATTTTAGCATTACCATCTGCATCTATTAAAATATTTTGTGGTTTTAAATCACGATGAATAATACTGTGATCATGTGCTACTTCTACAGCTGATAAAATTTGAGTCATAATATCAATCACAACTTGATATGGAATTGGGAACCTTTTTGCTATATATGTTTTTAAATCATGTCCCGGCACATATTCCATGACCATAAATTGCAGTCCGTCTACTTCACCGACATCATAAACATTCACAATATTTGGATGAACCAATTCAGTTGTTGCCAATGCCTCACGTTTAAAACGTCTAACAGTATCTTGATCATCCCTTAAATCGACTCGCAATACTTTAACAGCTACTGGTCGATCCAAAATTAAATCAGTCGCAAGATAGACATTTGCCATGCCACCTTCGCCTAATGAATTTATTATTTTATAACGTTCATTAAAAATTGTATCAGGTTTCATTACACTATCCCCCGATCATTGCTAACCAGGAGTGCGGTAATGTTATCTAATCCGCCTGCCTTATTGGCCAATCTAATTAATTCCGAGCCTTTTTCTTCAACAGTTGTAGTATTTTTTAAGACCGTCTTGATTTCATCATCAGAGACCATATTAGTTAAGCCATCTGTGCATAATAATAATAAATCACCCGACTCAGAATCATTAACCGCAATATCAGCATCAGCATCTGACGAGATACCTAAACTTCTTGTAATCATATTCTTTTGCGGATAATTTTTAGCATCTTCTACGGTTAGTTCGCCACGCTTAATTAATTCATTCACTACTGAATGATCTTCAGTTAATTGATAAAGTTCTTTGTCACGTAATAAGTATCCTCGGCTATCACCAATATTGGCAACAATATATTTTTCTTCAAAGAATATGGCACATACCATTGTTGTGCCCATACCTGAAAGATCTTCATATTGATTAGACTTTTCAATAATTTGTTTATTTTCCATCTCTACTTCTTTGGTTATCCATTTAATTGCATCACTGGGCTGGCTAAAATTAGTTCCTTCAAATCGAAATCCCATGTGTGAAACGGCCATTTCTGAAGCAACATCTCCGCCCAAATGACCACCGATACCATCTGCAACCATCACAAAAGAAATACCACTTTTATTGTGAAAGACACCGACGTAATCTTCATTATTTTCTCTGACACTACCTACATCTGTTTGATAGGCAACTTTCATTCTTACACCTCGAGTCTAAAGTTGTTTTTCTAAACATGTAATGAAAAATCCATCTGAATGATAATCATCCGGATAAATAGTTAATTCTTTATCGTCTCTATTTTCTTTTAATGCCAAAGCAGTTGGCGTTTCAATCACTTTAAATTCAGGATGAGTTTCAACAAACTGGTTAACAACATCCTTATTTTCAATATCTAAAATAGTACATGTACTATAAGTTAAGCGACCACCTTTTTTCAAAGTTGGTGCCACTTTGTCTAAAATAGCTAATTGAATTTTTTGTAAATTATTTGAATCAGCTAATGTTTTTTCATATTTAATTTCTGGTTTACGACGTAATAATCCAATTCCAGAACAAGGTGCATCAACAAGAATTGAATCAAAATATTCATTATCAAATTCTTCTGAAATTAAACGTGCATCTAATACCATCTCCTCAACAACACTAGATAAACCTAAACGTTTAGCATTATCACCGATTAATTTAACTTTGTGTGCATGAATATCTAACCCTACAACTTCACCAAATAAAGTTTCATCTAGGAATGATGCAATATGGGTTGTTTTTCCACCTGGTGCGGCACATGCATCTAAAACTTTATCACCTGGTTGAATATTCATTGCGTCAGCAACTAACATTGCACTTTCATCTTGAATCGTAATTAACCCATCGTGATAAACGCCACTATCAGGAGCAAATCCATTAGTCACTAATAACCCAACTGGTGAAACTTGACTACGTTTCACCTCAAAGCCTTCATTTTCCATTTTTTCAATGACTTCTTCGACAGTTGCTTTAGCTGTATTTACTCTAACAGATTGATCAGGTGCTTCATTGATTGAAGCCAACAAATGTGTCGCTTTTTCTAAGCCTACTTGTTTAATTAATTCGTTTACCAACCAAACTGGTGTACTACTTTCAATACTCAAACGTTCAATATCATCTTTAATTTCAGAAACAGGACGGATACCTTCACGCTCAATTGCATGTAAAACACCAGTAACAAATTTACGCGTACCTGCATGGCCTTTTCGTTTTGCAATTTCAATTGATTCATTAAAAATTGCGCGAGTTGGAATTTTATCAAGATAATGCATCTGATAAATGGCACTCAATAGTAATTCTTGAACCCAATTATCCATTTTGCTAGGATTTTTAACAAATGGTGCCAACCAATATTCTAAAGTGAGACGTCTTTGGATAACACCGTAAACTAGTTGTGTTAATAAATGAGCATCCCGAACTTCCATATGATTATTCTTAATCACTTGGTTCAACGCAATATTTGAATACGTCCCTTGTTTAGCAACTCTTGTTAAAAGATCAACTGCTAAGAATCGGGGTGTCGTTTTTAAATCAGTTGTCATACATCAATCACCTGTTGTCCTTCTTTTATTCCTTGCCCACTACCGTTTAGGTAGTCGACAATGGTTTGTTTTGATTTACCATCTGGTTGAAGCGAATTAATAGCTAATACGGTCCCATCACCACAAGCAATTTCAAGTGATTTTTTAGCTACTTCAACTACTTTTCCAGCAGATAAAATAGTTTTTTTATCTAGTACAGTTATATCCCATATTTTAGTTCTCTTACCCTTTAAAATCGTATATGCACCAGGTACCGGTCTTAAGCTACGAATTTTCCAGTCTATTTCATTAGCCGTTTTTGAAAAATCAAGGGCTTCTTCTTCTGGTTTAATGGTAGGTGAAAAGGTTACTTTATCTTCATTTTGTGGTGTTGATTCACTTGTACCATCAATTAGTTTTGGTAATGTTTCAAGTAATAGTTCCTTACCTAATAAACTTAATTTTTCAAACATTGAACCAGTATCATCATTATTTTCAATTTTAATTGCACGACGGCTAATAATATTTCCAGCATCCATTTTTTTAACCATATAAATAATGGTAATACCTGTTTCTTGTTCACCATTCATAATAGCATATTGAATTGGTGCGCCACCACGATATTTAGGTAATAGTGAACCATGGACGTTTATTGCACCAATTTTAGCAGATTCTAATAATTTTGTTGGTAAAAATTGTCCAAATGCTGCAGTTACCAAAAAATCGGGTGCCATTGCAATTACTTTGGCCATTTCATCGCTGCCACTTAATTTTTCTGGTTGTAATACCTCAATACCATGTTTTACTGCAACTTGTTTTACTGGTGATTGCGTTAAAATACGTTTTCGCCCAACCATTCGATCTGGTTGTGTCATAACAGCTTTCACGTCATAGCCGTTTTCAATTAAACTTTCTAAAATTGGAGCTGAAAATTCTGGTGTTCCCATAAATACAATTGACGTCATAATATCTCCTTAATTTAAATAAAGTTTACTGGTTCAGAATCAATCGTTAATTTTAAACCTTTTCGAACTTCGGCTTGAGATTTAGTCATTAACTCTCTTAGTCGTTCTTTTAATTGACCTTCTGATTTATACTTAATAACCACTTGATAATAAAAACGATTATTAACACGCATAATTGATTTTGGTGTTGGTCCAAGAATAATCGCATTCTTTGATAACACTGGTTTTAAAAATTGAACTGCTTCTAACATTTTTTTCGCTGCTCCAGCCTCATCCGTATAACTAGCAGTGAGCTGAATTGTATAATAATATGGTGGATAATTTTCCATATGTCGAACTGACATTTCTTTTTTATAAAATGATTCATAGTCATGATGCTTCGCATATTGAATCGCGTAGTGATCTGGATTAAAAGTTTGGATAATAACATGTCCTTCTTTTTCAGCTCGACCAGCTCGACCGCTCACTTGGGTTAATAATTGGAACGTTCTTTCACTTGATCTAAAATCAGGCAAACTAAGTGCTGTATCTGCATTAAGAACGCCAACTAACGTCACATCAGGAAAGTCTAACCCTTTCGCAATCATTTGTGTACCCAATAAAATATCAGCTTCTTTTGCGCCAAATTTAGCTAGGATTTTTTCGTGTGCGCCTTTTTTACGTGTCGTATCAACGTCCATTCGTAAAATTTTAGCCTCTGGATATAACGTTTTAAGTTCTTCTTCAACTTTTTGCGTACCTGTACCATAATATCTAATTTTTCGACTATGACAGTTAGGACAAGTTTTAGGAATACCTTCTTCATGTCCACAATAATGACATTTCATTGTATGAGTATCCATATGCAATGTTAAAGAAGTATCACAGTTAGGACAAGGTAGCACGAATCCACAATCTCGGCACATTACGAAAGATGAAAACCCACGACGATTTAACATTAAAACAGTCTGTTCATTTTTCTCAAGGCGCTTAGTAATTTCATGTCTAAGTGGCTCAGAAAAATTACTCTCACCAGTCTTTTTCATTTCTTCTCTCATATCAATTAGCGTAACTTCTGGCATGGGATGACCATTTATACGTTGAGGTAATTGTAACCACTCATACACGCCTTTTTGAGCTCTAGCACGAGATTCGAGGGATGGTGTTGCACTACCCAATATGACAGGACACTGATGTCTTTTACTTCTCCAAAGAACAACATCCCTTGCATGATACCTTGGTGTTTCATCTTGTTTATAGCTCGATTCATGCTCTTCATCAACAATAATAACGCCAATATTATCTAATGGTGCAAAAACGGCTGAACGTGCACCGACAACTACTTGCGCTTCTTTACGCTCAATCCGGCGCCATTCATCATAACGCTCACCGTCAGACAAACCGCTATGCAGGACCGCAACTAGATTACCAAATCGTGATTTAACTCGCTTAACCATTTGGGGTGTCAAAGCTATTTCTGGTACAAGCATCAAAGCTGTTTTTCTAAGTTCTAGCGCTTTTGCGATTGTCTGCAAATAAACTTCTGTTTTCCCACTCCCCGTCACACCTTGAAGTAAAAATGTTGTATTAGTTCCACTTTTAATAGCCTCATCGACAGCTAGCACCGCAACCTCTTGATCTGAGGTTAATTCTTGCATATTGGTTGGCTCAATAATTGTGTCTTTATATGGGTCCCGATATACCTCAGTCTCAACTTTTTCAAGCCAACCATTTTTTGCTCCAGCTGTAATTGTTGCAGGTGTCACGCCTATTTCCTCAACAACTTGTTTCTGAGGAATCAAGCTATCTTCAGTGAGTGATTGTAGATAGTCAATCAATAAGTGCTGTTGTTTAGCATTTTTACGTAAACCACTTCGAATATTTTCATATGCTTCGAATCCAAGTTTTGGTTGGATTGATATTTGCATTTTAACTTTAGCTTTATTGCCAACTTCATAAATCATCTCAGCCTTTTCAGCCTTGGTAAGTTGTAATAATTCTTTAATTATTTGAGCATCCATATGTTCTGGATCAAATTCAATAGAATCTTGACCTTGAAATAATTTATCTTGTAAATCTTCATCAATTTCGTCAATTAAACGAACTCGCTTTTTATAGGTTGCACGCATGACACTCGGTAAAACCATTTGTAAGGCAGTTATACGGAAGGAAAAGGTTTCATTAGCTATCCACTCAGATAAGTCTAATAATTCAGTATTCACAACAGGTCTTAAATCAACGACTGATTGAATATCTTTTACATGACCATCGAACTCATTCTTATCAAAAAGATCAATTACAAATCCTTGAACCAATCGTTTACCATTCCCAAATGGTACAATAACCCGCATGCCAATCTCAATCTGATTTGTTAATACTGCTGGGATTGAATACGTATATGGCTGGTCCGTTTGCATCGTAGGAACATCAACGATAATTTTTGCATATTGTGACATACTGAAACCTCCTTTCATTTAATTAACTGCTTATTTTACTACATCGCTTATAATAGTAGCTAATAATTCCTTAGCAATTTGCTTTTTACTTGTTTGCTTTATGAAATCATTTTTTCTGTTTGGTCTAAGCAGTGTTACCTCATTATCATTGCTATTAAATCCAATGGCAGAATTTGAGACATCATTTAAAACCAATAAATCTAAATTTTTCTTTTCTAATTTTTCTTGTGCATTTTCTAGTCCGTTTTGGGTTTCCGCAGCAAATCCGACTAAATACTGATTTTGCTTAATTTGGCCCAAATGTTTTAAAATATCTGGATTTTTTTCTAATATTAACGTTAAAGTAGATTCAGCTTTTTTTATTTTCTGATCTGCAACATTTTGTACACGATAATCTGAAACAGCTGCTGCCATTATCAAAATATTTTGGTCATCAAATCGCTTATTGATAGCTTCAGATAACTCTAACGCAGTTGTAACTCTAATTGTTGTCACGCCAATTGGGTCTGGCAACTGGCTTATTCCGCTAATTAAGGTGACATTAGCACCTAACTTTTGCGCTTCAATCGCAATTGCGAAACCCATTTTACCAGAAGAATCATTAGCGATAAAACGAACTGGATCGATTCGTTCTCGTGTACCACCAGCTGTCACTAAGACATTTTTACCTTCTAATGGTTTGTCACTATCCTCAAAGGAAGTTTGAATAACTGACATTATCACATTTAATTCGGGAAAACGTCCCTTACCTGAATAACCTTCTGCTAAAAAGCCTATTTCTGGTTCAATAATCTGAATGTTATTTCGTCCTAAAAATTTAAGATTACGTTGTGTAGCAGAATTCATTAGCATATGTTCATTCATTGCGGGCACAACAATTTTTTGTGCCTCAGTTGCTAATAAAGTGGTTGAAACAAAATCATCTGCGATACCATTGGCCATTTTTGCGATAATGTTTGCTGTCGCTGGTGCAATAACCATTAATTCTGCCCAGTCTGCAAATTCAATATGTGCAACATGCTCAGACTCTTTTCCTGAAAATAAATCAGTTAACACCCTATTTTTACTCAACGTTTCAAAACTCAAGGGTGTTACAAATTCAGTTGCAGCTTTGGTCATCGCAACTCGAACGCTAGCACCTTGTTTAATTAGTGCTCGGACTAATCCCAAACTTTTATACGCTGCAATACCACCTGTTACAACAAGACCGATTTTTTTATTTTCAAGTGTCATTTCATGTCGCCCCCATACCGAATTTATTCTATTCTCTATTGTATCAATTTTCTAAGAAATAAAATAGGAGTTAGGACAATTAGCTTGTCTTAACTCCTTTTCATTTAATCAGATTAACGAATATCTTCTTTTTCAACTGGATCAATAATTAAATCACCAGTAACAACTTCTTCCAAAGCACGTCCAACATTCTTTTTTGATTTGTAATTAGAAAGCATTGGTAGAGCGCCAGCATCTAATTCATGGGCACGTTTACTTGCTAACATAATTAATGAGTATCTTGAATCTACTTGTTTCAATAAGTCATCTACTGAAGGATATAAAATCATTTAAATACATCTCCTAATTGTTTTCTATAGTCAGGTAAAAATCGTTTTACACGCCAACGTTCAGCTTTAATAATCGTTTGAATTTTTTCAACAGCATCATTTATTTCATCATTAACAACCGCGTAATCGTAATTCTGCATCATATCAATCTCACCAATGGCTTTTGTCATTCGTTTATCAATAGTTGCAGAATCATCCGTTCCACGTCCTGTAATTCTTTGTCTTAATTCCATCAAATCAGGTGGCGTTAAGAAAATAAATAAACCATCAGAAATTTTTTCTCGAACTTGCATAGCACCTTGTACTTCAATTTCAAGAAAGACATCTTGACCAGCGTCAAGCATCTTATTTACATATTTTAACGGTGTTCCATAGTAATTGTCAACATACTTGGCGTATTCTAACATACCGCCCGTTGAAATTTCATTCTCAAATTCTTCTTTTGATACAAAATGATAGTCAACACCATCAACTTCGCCTTCTCGCATTTTACGAGTGGTCATTGAAATTGAATAAAGAAACTTATTGTCAGCTTGGTCAAAAATTGCTTTTCTTACGGTTCCTTTACCGACCCCTGATGGACCAGATAGTACGATCAACATTCCACGATTAGCCATTAAATTTGTAAACTCCTCTAAGATAAGTATTAATAAATAGTATGCACTTTTTACGGCTATTATTCAAGCTTTTTATGCGCTGTTGTCATCTTTTAAATATATTATAAATTAACACTTGCTTTACCGAACGTTTGTTCGTATAATGAAAATACAAACAAACGTTCGGGGAGGAACTTTATTATGCAAAATAAACAACAAACAACAATTCAAACTATTGGCTCAACACTACAATATTCATATCATAAAATTTTTGATTTAGATGACTTTATTTTAAGACCACAAATGCCTCAATTTCAATTAGCACTCTTTACAGAAAAAGTTTTAAAAATGAAAAAAACAATTATTTTACAATTAAATCCAACTGGATTTCAAAAAGAATTCCAAGAACTTCGTGGTACCTTACACCGACGTTCTGGTTCTAATCAATTAATATTTAAAACGCAATATACGAATATCACTTACCTTCTTACTGATAATCAACTCCGTTATATCGCTTTAATCGATTCAATATAAAAATGGTCACTTTCTATAACAACTAGAAAATGACCATTTTTTTATTTACGTTTAATTGTTGTTGGATCAAATTTTCTTTGAATAAGTGCCAAAATTGCATCAGCAATAACGGCCATTAGAGCTGTTGGCAATGCACCAGCTAAAATAATAGCTGCTCCATCAGTTGCATTTGTTCCTCGGATAATAATATCTCCAAGTCCACCTGCACCAATAAATGAACCAATTGCTGTAATACCAATTGCAACAACTAATGCATTTCTAATTCCGGCCATGATAACTGATAATGATAACGGTAACTCAATCATATAAAGGATTTGAAGTCTCGTCATTCCCATCCCTTTACCAGAATCAAGAACGCCAGGATCAACATTAATCATCCCTGAATACGTATTTTTTAAAATAGGTAATAGTGAGTAAAGTGCAACAGTTACAATAACTGTATTAACACCTAAACCTAGTCCCAACATAATAATAGATAACATTGCTAATGATGGTACAGTTTGAATAACATTAGCAGCACCTATTGCTACATCGCTCAATCTATGATGTTTTGAGATAAAAATTCCGATTGGAATCCCAATAATTGCAGCAATTATCACACCATATATTGAAATTAAAAAATGTCTTGTAAATTCTTGTAAAACATATAACCCATTATTACTAAAATAAGACATCAATTGATCAAAAGTATTCATATTAATCACCCGCCTTTTCGAAGTAATGATGTTCTTCTAAGAATTGTTTTGCAACTACTGCTGGTTCGTAAAAATCATTATCAACTTTGTAATTTAATGATTGCATTGTTGATAAATTAATTTTGTTTTTAAGTCGATCAATAAGCGGTGTTAATTCAGGATGTTCCTTCAAGATAGAATCATTTGCAACAAGGCTTGCTGAATATGGTGGGAAGAAGTGACGATCATCCTTCAAAATTTTCAGATCATAACTCTTAATTCGGCCATCAGTTGAATATCCAAGAACAACATCCATTTTACCCTTTGCCAAAGCGCTATAGACTAATCCAATCTGCATAGGATAAATGTTACCAAATTTAATATTATATTCTTTTTGGAAACCATCGTAACCATCACCTACACGGCTAATCCAGTTGGCATCAACACCGACTGTTAATTTAGATTCAATTTTTCTTAAATCAGATACTGTGTTTAAATTGTACTTTTTAGCTGTCTCTTTTGTAACCATAAATGCATAAGTATCAGCAAAACCTAAACTATCAAACCATTTCATTTGGAATCTATTTTCGAATCCATCTTTAACTATTTTATTAGCTTTAACGGTATCTTTTTCTACTGGTTTATTTAATACCGCACTTAAGTCAGTTCCTGTATATCTAGCAGATGATATATCTGCATCACCGTTTTTGAGTGCATTAAAACTTAATGTACCAGAACCTAAATTATTTATCAGTTCTACTTGATTATCTGATTCATGTTCAATCAATTGTTGTAGCATTGATCCAATAATTTGAGATTCCGTCGTTGATTGTGCGACAATTTTAATTGTCGATTCAGAGCCACCTGTTAAACCAGGAAACCCACAACTTGATAGACTCACACCGGCAAACAGAAGGCTTAAGCTAACAAGTATTTTTTTCATCGTAATTTTCATGTTAAAGCCTCCTTAATTTCTTGTTGTTTTTGGTGCTACCTTTTTTTCAACCTGTCCAAGTATAAAATCAACTAGTAAGGCTAATAAGATAACTGGAATTGTACCGCCTAAAATTAATTTTGGTTGATACAAATTTAATCCATTAAAAATCATATCCCCTAAGCCACCAGCACCAATATATGAAGCTAATGTTGCCCAAGCAATTACATAAGTTGCAGCTAAACGAATTCCAGACATAATAACCTGAGATGCCATAACTAATTCAACTTGCAGAATCGACTGCAAATTAGTCATACCCATCCCTTTAGCAGCGTCTTTTAACACTGGATCCACTTCTTTAATACCAATATACGTATTTCTTAATATTGGTAACAACGAATAGATAAATAATGCTACAACAGCTGGTAACTTACCAATCCCAAATAAAGGAATCATCATGGCTAGTAAAGCTAAAGCAGGAATTGTTTGCAACATACTAGCAATTGCAATTACAATATTGGCTGTCTTAGGTAATCTTGTTAGTAAAATTCCTAAAGGAACAGCTATTGCTACTCCAAAAAATAATGCCATTCCTGAAATTTCAATATGTTCCCATAATTTTGAGACAATCATTGCCCCATATTCTTGTAAAAATGAAGTCATTATTAACCCTCCTTCGTTGAACTTGGGCTAGTTTCATCGGTATCTGTACCTGAGTCTGACGTCATTATTTTAGTTACTTCTTCATGAGAAGCACTATTTTCATCACCCCAAAGTGCATCATAAACAATATCAACTAGGGTAGCGCGGGTTACAATTCCGACTAATATACCATCTTTATTAATAACAGGTACATTTTTAAATCCACGTTTTAAAATACGTTCAACAGTATCACGAACTAATGAATCTTCTTTAACATAGAAAATATCTTTGTTCATAATATCGCTGACACTACTTGATGTATTGAAACTATAATCTAAGCTTTCAATATCAATATAACCCTTTAAAATACCAGCATCATCAGTAACTAACAACGTATCAACTCGACGATCATGCATTAAACGAATAGCTGTTACTAATGACTTACCTGGTGTAATTGAAACTGGGTTAGCTAACATAACTTGACCAACAGTTGTAATACTTGGACGAGCTTGGATAAGTCTATCTTGACCAATCAAGTTTTCAACAAATTTATTTGCTGGATTTTTCAAAATATTATCGGGTGTATCTGCTTGAACAATCTTTCCTTCAGACATAACAACAATTCGTGTTGCTAATTTTAAAGCTTCATCCATATCATGAGTAACAAAAACGAATGTCTTACCTAAACGTTCTTGTAAATCTTTAACTAAATCTTGTAAAGCTTCTCTAGTAATAGGATCAAGCGCACCAAAAGGTTCATCCATCAAGATAATATCTTGATCAGCAGCTAAAGCTCTGACAACTCCGATTCTTTGTTGTTGCCCACCAGAAAGTTCAGATGGGTAACGGTCTAAATATGATTCTGGTAGTTCAACTAATTTAATCATTTCTTTAGCGCGTTCATCTCTTTTTTCTTCAGGCCATTTTAATAATTTTGGTACTAATGTAATATTTTCACGAATAGTCATATGTGGCATTAAACCAATATTTTGAATAACATATCCGATTTTACGACGTAATTTAACGGGATCCATTTTGGCTATATCTTTACCATCAATAGTGATTGTACCTTCTGTTTGTGTCAACATACGGTTAATCATTCTCATAGTAGTTGTTTTACCTGAACCAGATGTTCCGATGAAACAAATGAATTCACCATCTTGAACTTCCAAATTAAAATTATCTACAGCTTTATTACCTTTATAAATTTTTGATATTTTATCAAACTTAAGCATATTAGTACTCTCCTTTTTTATAACTAACCAATCATCTATTCATAGTAGTACCTTGGTTTTAATTATTTTTTTTGTGCCGTATTTAGTAATTCTTCAGCATGTTTAACAGTTAAAGGTGTAATCTCAGAACCGGCAAGCATTCGAGCAATTTCTTGAATACGATCTTCCTTAGATAACAATTTAATAGATGTTTCTGTACGTTCACAAATCACTTCTTTAGCTATAAAGTAATGGTGCTCGCTAATTGCAGCAACCTGTGGCAAATGTGTGATACATAGAACTTGTGATTGTTGGGCAATTTGATTAATTTTTTCAGCAATTGCCTGGGCAACACGTCCACTAACTCCTGTATCAACTTCATCAAATATAATACTTGTGACACCTTGCGTCCTAGAAAAAATTGTCTTTAACGCTAACATCATTCGAGAAAGTTCACCACCAGAAGCAATCTTAGCTAATGGCCCCATTGTTTCCCCAACATTTGTTTGAATATAAAATTCAACTTTATCTTGTCCGGTACTATTTAACTGATTGAGTGAATCAAATTTAACTTCAAAAACGGCTTTGTCCATATACAACTCACTTAACTGTTTATGCACTTCTTTTTGTAGAATGATGGCTGCTTTTTTTCGAACATTAGTTAATTTATCAGCCAATTTATGGGCTTCTTTTCTAGCTAAATTAACTTGATTATCTAAATCATCTGCATTACCTTCAGTTGCTTCCATTTCAATTAATTCTTCAGATATAAGACTCAAATAAGCTAATATTTTTTCAACAGAATCACCATATTTGTGTTTTAATTGTACAATTAATTCAAGCCTATTTTCAATCTCATTTAATCGTTGCTCATCCCATTCCAGGGAGTCTAACTGACGCAATAGGTCACTAGATGCATCCTGCAGCATATAATAGGCTGACGACAACCGTTCTGCTAAGTCTTTATATTCACTATCTAAATTATCAATTTTTAGCATGTTAGACATTGCAACACCAACATGGTCAACTGTATTTTCATCATCACCCGATAACGCTTGGTAACTTGCATCCAGTGACTGATTAATAGTTTGAAAATTTTCTAGACGTTCTTTTTCAGCGCTTAATATGTCTTCTTCATTTTCAATTAAATCTGCACTTTCAATTTCATCTTTTTGAAAATGTAACATATCTAATCGTTGTGCCCATTCGTTTTGATTTGTTTGTCTTTTTATTTGTAACTTATTTAGGTTTTGATAGTATTCAAATGCTTCTTGATAACTATGCTTCAGTGTTTGAATATCATTTTTAATATATTCATCTAACATGCCCAAATGCTTATCCTGTTGCATTAATTCTTGATGTTCATTTTGGCCATGAATATCAACTAACGTTTCACCAATTGATTTTAGTGTACTCGTGTTAACCAACATACCGTTTATGCGACAAATATTTTTACCAGATCTATGTATTTCACGTTGTAAAATCACAGAGTTATCATCATGGCCAATACCTAATTGGTCCAACTTCGTTAACGTATTTGAGTTTTCAGTTGGCATAAAGAGTCCTTGTAGCACCATTTTTTTTGCATCTTTTCTAATAAATTCTTGGGACCCTCTACCACCTGATAAGAGGCCCAAAGCATCAATGATAATGGATTTACCCGCACCAGTTTCACCTGTTAAAACTGTCATATTAGCCATGAAATCGATATTCAAAGAATCAATAATGGCAAAATCTTTTATTGTCAATTCTTGTAACATTTTTTTCACCCCTTTAATAGAAAAAATCTGAAACAAATGTCACAGATTTTATTTCTATCTATTCAGTTACAATCTCATTTAAAATTTTACTTAACTTTAACGCATCTTTGTTCGAGTGACAGATAATTAGAGCTGATCCATCTCCGCCTAAAGTACCAAAAACAAATGAATAATTCATTTGTTCAATTAAAGATACGATTGCTGGACCACTTCCTGGCGTCACCTTAACGAGACACATTTCATTTTGAACATCAGTTGATATAAAAGCATCTTTTAACGTTTTAGTTAATTTTTTTTCTGTATTCAATTTTTTTTGAACAGGTAAATTATAACTGTAAGTTCCATCAGCAGATGGCACTTTAATTAATTGCATTTCTTTAATATCTCTAGAAATAGTTGCTTGTGTGACTGTAATCCCTTGTTTTTTAAGCAAACTCACAAAATCTTCCTGCTTATCAATATTATTGTTCTTCAATAATTCACGAACATAACGTTGCCGTTCTTGCTTTTTCATTAAAGTCCCCCTCACCCGATAACCTCTACCACCCATAGAGTTAGTATAACGTAATTTCAATTATTATTAAAGAACTTCACTTTAAATCCTTATTTAACGGCATTCAGGTTATCGTATGCAGCAGTTAATACGCCATCGATACTAACCTTATCCGAAATCTCGCCAATTTCATTTATCGCAGACTTTAAATGAATTAAAAATTCAATATTACCTTCGCCACCCTTAATTGGTGAGTAGCTTAAATCCGCAACATTAAATCCAGTGGAAATAGAAAATTGAACAATGTCTTCGAGCACTTGACGATGAATCTTTTCATCTCGTACAATACCATGTTTTCCAACATTTTCTTTTCCTGCTTCAAATTGGGGTTTTATTAATGCCACAACATCCCCATTTTCAGTAATAATTTTCTTTAATGCAGGTAAAATAAGATGTAATGAAATAAACGATACATCTATTGTTGCAAAATTGGGTTGTCCAAATTCAAAATCTTCTTTTTTACTATATCTGAAGTTAGTATTTTCCATCACAACAACTCTTGGATCTTGTCGTAATTTCCAAACTAATTGATTGGTACCAACATCTAACGCATAACTTAATTTTGCGCCATTTTGTAAAGCAACATCGGTAAAGCCACCGGTTGATGATCCAATGTCTAAGACCGTTTTATCCTGAACGGTTGCATCAAATACTTTAAGGGCTTTTTCTAATTTAAGTCCACCGCGGCTCACATAAGGTAATTTTTTACCTTTAAAATGAAGCACAGTTTCTTCAGAAATTTTAACACCTGGTTTATCCAATCGTTCTTCATTCTCACCCAGAATTTCACCAGCCATAACTGCACGTTTGGCCTGTTCACGAGTTTCAAATAACCCTTGTTTAACTAATAAAACATCAATGCGCTCTTTTTTCATAGTGACTCCTAATTTTTTAATTTAAAGTAATGTAACAATTCTTCCAAATACTCTGTCTCCAACCCTGTTTGCTTAAGCGTTTGAATAGCATCTTTAGCTTGATTGGTTACTTCTTCGAGCATCCTATAAGCTTGATCAATTCCCATTAGTCCAGGATACGTATTTTTATTTTCTTGATTGTCTTTATGAACAGCCTTGCCCATCTCTTCAGATGTCCCAACGACATCCATAATATCATCATAGATTTGAAAAGCTAACCCAAAATGACGTCCATATGCCATAAACGCTACGTGCTGTTGGTCAGTCGCTTTTCCAAGTATGCTACCTGCGTAAACTGAAAATTCAATTAAATCACCCGTTTTACGCTTATGCACCTGTTTCAACTGCGCTAATGATAACTCTTTTTGTTCACCTTCAATATCGGCAACTTGACCGCCAACCATTCCCTCTGGGCCAGCTAACCTAGCTAGTTGACCCATTAGTAATACCTTTTGTGAATCAGGCAACTCTGCGTTACTGATCCATTCAAAGGCTAATGTATTTAGTGCATCACCAGCTAAAATTGCCATGCTTTCACCAAAAATAATATGGTTTGTTGGTTTACCACGTCTTAAATTATCATCATCCATCGCAGGCAAATCATCATGAATTAATGAATAGGTATGAATTAATTCTAATGCACCAGCAATAGAATAAACTGACTTATCAAGTTTACGATTAAGCATTTGACAAATAACAAAAATGATTAGTGGTCTAATACGTTTACCACCCGCTTCAACTGAATAAGTCATCGATTCTTTTAACTTTTTTTCAGTGTCTAAAGCCTGTAATTGATTCAACATAATTTGATTAAATTCTGGTAATACGATATCAGAAAATTTAGTTAAGTTACTCATTTTCTAAGCCTTGTTCGAATGGCACTTCTTCACCAGAATCATTCATGACACTGGTTAATGTTTTTTCAGCATTTTCCAATGTTTTTTGCAATTTTGAGCTCAACTTAACACCGTTTTGAAATTGGGTTAATGCTTTTTCTAAAGGAACATCACCTTGTTCTAGTTCTGTTACAATTTTTTCAAGTTCTACTAAGTTATCTTCAAATGTCGCTTTTTTTTCAGCCATTTTTTATTCTCCTTTTTCAACTTTTTCAATTTTTGCATATGCTTTACCATCTGTAAGGTGTAACACGACGTTATCATCTATATTCACTGAATTAATACTTTTAATAATTTTATCTTCCATAGATACGTAACTGTATCCTCGTCCCATAATCTTCAATGGACTTAATAAATCAAGCGCATTTATTTTTTCGCCAACCTGTTGTTTCTTTGTTTCAAGTAAGTAGGTCATTAATTGATGTAACTGTTTGTTTTGTTGTTTTACTTGATCTTGCAGTTGACTAACCAATTGTTGCGGATTTTGATAGCGCAACTGACCATTAGCTTGTTCAAATTGTTGTTTCTTAATTGTGATAATTTGTTTTGTTACTTGCATTAAGCGTTGTGCTAAATTGTCTAAGTTTTGAAGGTAACCCTCATATAACCGATTAGGTTGTTGAAAAACATATGATTGTTGAATCTTATCTAATTGTTGTCTTCTTAAACTTAAAATATTTTGTGTTACTTGTAATAGTCTCAATTTTAATTGATTAATCTTAATTAATTCATCGGCGTAAACAGGGACAGCTAATTCTGCTGCTGCTGTTGGCGTTGCTGCCCGAACATCGGCCACTAAATCAGCAATGGTTGTGTCTGTCTCATGTCCAACTGAAGAAATAATTGGAATCTGGCTAGCAAATATTTCCCTTGCAACAGATTCTTCATTAAATGGCCATAAATCTTCAATTGAGCCACCGCCTCGACCAATAATAATCGTGTCAAAATGGCCTAATTCGTTAATTTGTTTTAACCGCTTAACTAAATCATTAGCTGCTTTGTCACCTTGTACAATCGCAGGAAATAAAACTAATTGAGCAATCGGGTAACGTCTTTTAACGGTTGTCATAATATCTTTAATGACAGCCCCTGAAGGACTTGTAATCACAGCAATTCGTTTAGGATATTTAACCAATGCCTGTTTTGGTGCTGAAAATAATCCTTCAGCTTGTAGCTTATTTTTTAACTGCTCATAGGCTTGATATAACGCACCAACACCATCAGGTTCCATTCGCTCAATATATATTTGATAGTTACCTGTCGCTTCATATAAAGATATACGGCCCATAACTAAAACTTTCATGCCATCTTCTGGTTTAAATTTTATTTTATCAAAAGCTGAACGGAACATAATTGCGCTAATTTTAGCATGATCATCTTTTAAACTAAAATATTGATGCGCATTAGGTCGAGGTCTTAAATTTGAAATTTCGCCAGTTAAATAAACGGTCCCAAGATAAGGATCAGCATCAAATTTTTTCTTCAAATATGTTGTTAATGATGTAACTGATAAATAATTATCTTTATTCAATGCCAACACTCCGTTTTGTTAATTCAATTGTTTGTTCCATCAACATTGCAATCGTCATAGGTCCAACCCCTTTTGGTACTGGTGTCAGATATCCTGCAACCTCTGCAACTTCCTTATCGACATCTCCCGCTAACTTACCACTATCTAAGCGGTTCATCCCGACATCGATGACTACAGCACCTTGTTTCACATCGGTTTTTTTAATAAAGTTTGCTTGACCAATTGCAACGACTAAAATATCAGCCTGTTTAGTTATCTCTGATAAATTTTCCGTATGACTATGCGTTATCGTTACTGTTGCATTAGCGTTTAAAAGTAACGCCGCCATTGGTTTACCCACAATATTACTGCGGCCAACAACAACTGCATTTTTACCGTCTAAATCAATATTGTATGCGTTAAACATTCTCATAATTCCCAGTGGTGTACATGGAATTGCTAGTGGATCATTCATGGCTAATCGTCCAATATTTATCGGATGAAATCCATCAACATCTTTTTCTGGTTTAATAGCTTCGGTTATCTTTTTTTCATCAATTTGGTTCGGTAAAGGTAACTGTACTAATATGCCATTAATATCTGAATTATCATTATAGTCATTAATGAGATTTAGCAACTCTTTTTCTGATATCGTATCAGGTAATCTTTTAACAATCGATTTTATCCCAATAGATTCAGCAATTCGATGCTTATTCTTAACATATATTTTACTTGCTGGATTTTCTCCAACTACAATAACAGCTAATGTAGGAAAGACATTCTTTTTCTTTAAAGCTTCTATCTCAGATTTTAAATTATCCGTCGTTATTTGTGCCAATTTTTTACCATCAATTAATTTAGCCATAATTTAGCACCTCTATTCCATTTTTACTTCTTACATTTTATCATATTTAAGGTATTCATTTCTAAAAAAAAAGTGTCGCAAAAAATGCAACACTTCTCAATCATTATTATTCATTTGTTTTTTCAATATCAACAGGCATTTTTTCAACAACTGGATCTAACACACCATTAACAAATTTTCTTGATTCATCATCACTAAATTCTTTAGCAATTTCTAAAGCTTCATTCAATGCTACCTTAGCAGGAACATCATCTACGTATTTCATTTCGTAAATAGCTAATCTCAAAATAATTAAATCCGTATTGTTTAAGCGTGATAGTTTCCAGCGTGATGTTAGATTTTCTTCAATAACAGAATCTATCTCAGCTTGTTTATCACTAACACCTGAAACTAATGCTTCTAAATAAGGTGGAATTACAGCCGACTCTTCATCAGGAACTTCTAACAATTCACGATAAATAGCCTCTCTATCACCATCTGGGTTAGAATTTAACGCAAATAATGCTTGAAATGCTTTTTCGCGAATCGTATGTCTAGTTACTATTACACTCACTAATTTTCACCATCTTTTTCTGAAAATAAATCGTCAGTATCTATCTTATCGGCTTCCTTTTCAGGAATAACCCCTTCAACATGAACATTTACTTCAATAATTTCTAAACCTGTCATAAATAGTAATTGTTGTTTAATCTTTTCTTGCATCACTAATGCAACCTTAGGAACAGATACACCGTAATCAAGGTAAACAAAAACATCAATATTCAACTGGTCATCT
Source organism: Dellaglioa sp. CoH-55-MRSF-9 (assembly GCF_056782155.1). The sequence goes on from NZ_JBXAYG010000002.1 coordinate 238,892, forward strand.
GTTAAATCAAGTTTAACACCCTTACCCAGTGACTTTTTACGGCCAAATAATTCAGTTAAATTTTTAGCAATTGTCCCACGCATTGAGTAAACACCATCAATTTGGTTAGCAGCAATTCCAACAATAATTTCAATAACTTCAGGTGCAATCTTAATGTCACCCAAAGAAGGTTCAGTACTTTTTAAAACAATATTTGTTTCTTCAGCCATAAGTTTAACCTCCGTCGATTTATTGTGCTCTGGAAATATATGTGCCATCTTGTGTATTAATAATTAACATTTCATCTTCATTAACGAAGAATGGCACTTGTACAACTAATCCTGTTTCAAGAACAGCAGGTTTAGTTCCACCAGATTGTGTATTACCTTTAATACCCGCTTCAGTTGATGCTACTTTTAATTCAACTGTATTAGGAACGTCAACACCAAGTGTTTCAGTGCCAAACATAATAACATTAACAATTAAGTTTTCTTTCAAATAATTTAATTGTTCATGCACGCGTTCTTCTGGTAATTCTAATTGTTCATATGTATCCATATCCATAAATACATAGTTGTTACCATCAGCATAAAGATATTGCATTTTTTTATTATCAATTTGTGCTTTTTGAACTTTTTCACCAGCACGGAATGTTTTTTCTTGAGCAGCACCTGTACGGAGATTCTTTAGTTTTGATCGAACAAAAGCAGAACCTTTACCCGGTTTAACATGTTGAAATTCAACAACACGCCATAAATCACCATCAACTTCGATTGTAACACCATTTTTAAATTCATTAACGGACATCATAATATAATATTCCTCCTACTATCTCGTGTATCTCATAGTTCTAATAATAGCAATAATGGACATATAAAAGCAAGTTAAAGTCTATATTATCATTAATTTTTTAGAAGAATTCGTTAACATTTGATAGCCATTCTCAGTCACTAAAATATCATCCTCAATTCGAACCCCACTAAGGTTTGGTACATAAATCCCTGGTTCAATTGTAATGACGTCGCCTGCTTGCAAAACACTGTTTGAATCATCCAATTTAATATTAGGTAATTCATGAATTGATAGGCCAATTCCATGCCCAATCCCATGATTAAAATATTTACCATATCCTGCATCGGCGATTGTTTCATTAGCAACTCTAGCTAATTCACTTAATTTTATTCCCGGTTTAATTAATGAAATCACTCGTTCTTGTGTCGTTAAAACAGACTCGTAGATATGTTTTAATTCATCAGATATCGATCCCACGGCGATGGTCCTTGTGACATCAAATGTATAGTTCTCGTAATAATAGCCAAAATCTATCGTAATCAGATCCTGGTCTTGAATCTTTCGTTTTGAAACCGTTGCATGTGGCCATGTTGAATGAATACCGCTTGCTACAATTGTTTCAAAAGATTCACTCATAGTACCTAAATTTTTGATATAACTATCTAGCCGATTAGCAATTTCAATTTCTGTTTGACCAACTTCAATCGTCGACACAATATAATTGAAAGCTTCATCAGCTAATTTTCCTGCTTTTATTAATTTTATCTGCTCATCCTTATCTTTAACACGTCGTAATTCGTCAACAATATTAGTAAATGGCACCAAATCACTAACAAGGATTTCATCTAATTGATCATACTCTAAAAATGATATTGATGATTCAAATCCCATAACTGTTAATCCTTTTTCACTAATTATGTCAGATACAGCACCCAGATAATCACGCGTAAATTTTATTTCTAATTTTTTATCATGATTTTCTAGTGCCAATTCAAATCTTAGGTCAGTGATTAAAAATTGTTGTGTATCAGTAATTAACAATACACCATCACCTTCAAAACCACTTAAATAAAATATGTTTGTCGTATCCGTCACTAGAAATGCATCAATCGAGAGTTTCTCAAAAGTTGATTGTAATTGTTTAATTCTATCAAAATTCATTTAAACACTCCTTTTATGTACAAAAAAAGGAAATCTCTATCATAAAATGAAGAGGTTTCCTTTGAGTTATTATTATTCAGCTACAGGGTATACAGAGACTTGTTTCTTATCGCGGCCTTTACGTTCGAAGCGAACGATACCATCGACTTTAGCAAACAAAGTATCATCTCCACCTTTACCAACGTTAACACCAGGATAAATACGTGTTCCACGTTGACGATAAAGAATTGAACCACCTGTTACTTCTTGTCCGTCAGCTCTTTTTGAGCCTAAACGTCTACCGACAGAATCACGGCCATTAGAAGTAGAACCCCCACCTTTTTTATGTGAGAAAAATTGTAAATTCATTAACATAATCAATGCACCTCCTTGTTATAGTCTTATTATTTAAGTGTTAATTTAATGTAATCTTGATAGTTTTGCTCAATTGACTGTAGTCCTAAAACTAAACTTTCTAAAAATAACTGTCCTGTAGCATCGTTTAACTCAGATTCTGATAGTTTAACTTTCATTAATCCACCATTATCTTCATCCATCTCAACATCAGGATTAAGTTTAGCAAGTTCGGTCAAACTATTAACTGTATTGATAGTCAATACCGAAACCGCAGCACACACAATATCTTGACCATATTCACCAGAATCAGCATGCCCTGTTATTTCAAACGCATCGATGATTTTGGCATCTCTCCGAGAAATAACTGCACGTATCATACTAGTAGCCTACTTTCAAAATTATGCGTTAATAGCATCGATAACAACCTTAGTATATGGTTGACGATGACCTTGTTTTGTATGAGAATGTTTCTTAGGTTTGTATTTGAAAGTAACAACTTTCTTTTCACGGCCTTGTTTTTCAACAGTACCAGTTACTGTAGCACCTTTAACAAAAGGAGCACCAATAACGGTTTTTTCGCCACCAACTAAAACAATTTCATCAAATGTAACTTTTTCACCAGCTTCTGCTGATAATTTTTCAATGTAAATAGCTTCTCCGGCTTCAACTTTAAGTTGTTTGCCACCTGTTTTAATAATTGCGTACATGTGTATTACACCTCCTTATAGATTACTTAGACTCGCCGTAATTTAGTGATCAGATTTAGACAACCTGACGCTTAAAAACTTAAAACGTGCGGTTGCAGTTGTGGTGTTCACAAATACAACGTTATTATAATATCAAATGTAACTTCTTAAGTCAACGTTATCCATCATTTTCAACAAAAAAGTTTGTTAAATTGACTCCGTTACTTGTATCAACGCCAGTAATTTCTTTTAAAACCTTAGCAACGTAGTGCGGTGTGTAGATCATATCGTCTCGTAACCAACGTTTAATGAAGCCTAGGTGCGCTGATGCAACATAGGATACTTGTAACTCGTTTGGTATCTTAGATACTTCAAAATCGCCTGCTAACTGTTCTCTAAAGTTATTTAAGTAGATAACTAGTCTATCATATACTTTATCAGAAAAAGCGACATCTTCTTGACTATTTAAAAGTACGCCAAACATCATTGATTCATCTTGTAAGTAGTTAAACACCCGATTTAAACAACAAACTTCAACTGGTTTCGAATAAACGTACGCTTTATCTGGTGATTGTTTTGACATAATCATAATGTAATCAAAAAAGTCATCTAAAATTTCATCCATTGCCCGATTAATAAAATCTTGTTTGTCATGATAATGCAGATAGAATGTTCCTCGAGTGACATTTGCTTCCTGAGTAATCTTTTGAACGCTAATATTTTCAACTTTGTAATGTTTCATGAGTACAACTAATGATTTTTTTAAATTTTGTCTTGTTCTCTTTACCCGTGGATCATTAGAATCAACCATTTTTCAACCTCTTTATTCATAATTAAATAGTCTTTATCTCCATTTATGTCTATTACTTTCTTATTATAGAACATTTCATCAAAACTTTCATTCATGTTTTTGATAATTTATAAGAGTTCTACCAATTTCCATTGACAAGTACCAGTATTTTATCATATACTATTAAATGTTGTTATGACTCGGTAGCTCAGCTGGATAGAGCATCCGCCTTCTAAGCGGACGGTCGTGAGTTCGAATCTCACCCGAGTCATAGATATCCATTCTAGACCGATTTATAAAAATAGGAATGCCTTTAAACGGGCGTTCCTATTTTTTTATTTAGGTGAAAACAGACTATAAAGGATAGAATGCTCAAAACATTTGTTGCATATTTGTTGCATGGATATTTTTATCAATAAATCTACTAAAGTATTAAAATATCAGGCGATAAGAAAGCATTTTCTGTCGGTAAGGCTGTTGGCAACGCTTTATATTGTATTACTGGAAAACACGTTAAAAATATCAAGCAATTACTTAAGCTTTAGTAAATTGTTTGAAATAAAACTATTAAAAAATCCCCTAACCTGTTGGTAGCAAGTTAGAGGGTATAAATATATTAACAAATAATTTTATCATATTTCTAGGAGTAGAGATATAGATTTCGGAGGAAATATATTCATGAGTACTACATTTACAATTATTTTTCTTATTGGTTTAGTTGTTTTTTTTACAGGTGTAACTTGGTTTATTGTAGCTTGGGGTAATAAAGCTTCTAATTTAATACCACTAATTTTATTGATTGCCGGTTTAGGCATATCAATTATTTCTTTTAGCGTGATGTCGGTAACATCTGATAAAGATTCGTCAGCGCGTTCATCGTCTAATTTTAGATCGTCAAGTGCTAGTGACTCGTCAGAATCAGATGATGATTCTAGTTATGATGACGATGATGATTCATATGTTGACGATGAATCTGAATCTGATTCAGAATCTGACGATGAGTCATACACTGATGATGAATCCGATTCAGAATCTACTTCATCTTTTGGCGATTCTGTAGATTTAACTGACGACTCAAAGATAACCGTTGACTCTGCTGAAAAAGAAACGTCAGTTCCTTTAAATGATGTTAAATCCGGTGATACACAAGTTGCTGTTAAAGTAACCGTTCAAAATAATGGTACAGGTCCACTAGATTTCAATGGTCAAAAGTTTGACGTCTATGATAGTGATGATACTATTGGGGAATTTAATTCAGAGACTTACTCTGGTAATATTCCAAATTCAATAGCTGCCGGAAAAAAAGCTGTAATGACATTATACTTTACAACTTCTAATGCTGGTCCGTTCTCTGTCACTTACGGGGACTCAACTTGGGAATAAATATTTAACTAATTTTAACGAGTGTATAGATACTTCAAGCAGGTGCAACTCCTGCTGCTCGTTTTTGTTTATCTACGTGCATAGGAATCACGTTAAAAGCTAAAAAGGAGAATATTATCATGAAAGTTTTTAATGTTAGTTTAGTTGTTAATGAAAATTGTATTACAGAATATGAACATTTTATTGATCCTCTAGTGACGCAATCAAAAAAAGAATCTGGTAATATTTCATACAATCATTTTAAACAATTAGGTGCCAACAATCGTTATGCAATAATTGAGCATTGGCAAGACCAAGACGCAGTTAACTTCCACAATGAAACAACTTATTTTAAAGAATTTTTAGCAGGCATCAATCAATTTGTAACTGAAGAATTACAAGTTATTGTAATGGACGCCTAACTACCCTTTCGACCACCAGTTAAGCTGGCTATGAGTGCAAGGCTCATTGGTCGTATTGCTACAAAATTTTAAAAATTTAAGGAGATTTAATTTATGGGAGCTACTTCAATTTCAGCCAGACACGCAAATACAACTCGTATAAAGGAAAAGTTGGTACCGTTTCTAAAAACCTGATTAATCGCCGTTTCTTTTCGGACCGACCTTATCAAAAACTAGCAACAGATGTTACAGAAGTCCGTTGGGGTGACGAAACAATCGATGAACGGGCCCATTTCACCTGTATTTATGATCTGTTTTCAGGCAAAATTCTAAGTCATCAGATTAGTAAACATCCAACAGTTAAATTTACAACAAAGGTTTTGAAACAAGCAATTGCAAAAATCCCAAAAGATTTAAATTATCGAACGACGATTCATTCTGACCAAGGATTCCAATATCAACACAAAAATTGGGTTACTATTCTCAAAAAATATCGTATTTTTCAGAGTATGTCACGTAAAGCAACATGTTTAGATAACGCTGCCATGGAAAGCTTTTTCCATATTATGAAAGCTGAAGCTTTCTATCAAAAAGAAACCGATACATATGAAACACTAGTTTCACAAGTACCGGTTTGGATAAATGACTATAATTTTTCACGAATTAAAATAAAATTGGGTTGTAAAAGCCCGGTTGAACACCGAATTTTTATAACCCAGAATGCTGCATAAAGCTTCGTCCAATATTTAGGGTTCACTTCATTTTATTATTTTTTATTATTGACTCAGCTTCTTCTTCTCCAGCCTCTATAGCCTTTTTTTGAGTATCTCGGATGATGTCTAAAATAAGCCCAAAAATATTCAAAGACGCCGTAAATACTAAAATTAAAACTATTCCTTTCAAATACAAAATTACTTCAAAATCAATAAAGGTTTCAAATGATATTAACATAGTACTAATTGATATTCCAACTATGGTTAGCCATAAAAATGAAGTCCACATAAATGGTGTGAATATTTCAACAAATACGTTTTTTAATTGAGTATCTGTTTTAGAAACTAAATATATGTGTCCTAAATTATCTATATCAAAGATACTTTTAACCGCAACAAATAATGCGAATGTAAAAGATAATCCGGTAACAGAAATACCCAATAAGCTTGAAACTTCATAATTAACATTAATAATATCCGGAAAAAATAAATATATTATTGTAAATATTACATTTATCGAAATTCCAATTTTAGAGTATATATTGCATATAGTTGCTCGTTTTGAAGTCCATAATGCTCTCATCAATGATTTATTATCTACCATACTATCACCTATTTATGAAAATTTTTATTAACTATTACAGGTACAATTTTCATTATACTCATTGCCCTATGTTTTATCGATTTAAGGTATCCTCGCTTAGCATCTTCACCCAATTGTTTACTTAACTCTACTGTATTTACTTTTTCTCCTCTAGGGGCACTATATATTTTTTTCACATCTTCAGCATTTATACGTTTTCGACTAGCAAGGTCCCTATCTTCAACTTGCTGGGCACCATTAGGATAGACAAGATGTACTGTTACTCTTGCATAATCTTGCTTAATGCTAACGCTATCTTGAACTGCATTAACTGATACAGCACCCATATTGGTATTTTCTGCTGTATTTATAAATGATTCTATTCTTTCAGACATACTAATAGCTTCTTTCAAACTTTTGTCATTAGTAGAAATTAAAATTTTTTCAGTTTCCAATTCATAAAAAAAATTCACTCCAGCATTTATATATTCTTTATCCTGAATATACCGTATTATTTTTCTAGCCTCTAGCATCATTTTACGACCATGTCCGTAACGTCCGTACCCTTTTAAGTTGCCTATTATATCATCTTCTAAAACATCATCTAATGATTCTTTTAAAAATGGATATTTTTTAAGTAATTTGTCCATTTTTGTTCTCATTTCAACTTTTGTAACGCCCAAAAATTCTTTTGTCCATAAAATGCCCGAATTTTTTTCATAGTTTTCTATAACAGCAAAATATTCCTCTTCTATTTTTTTAGATTGAGCAACAAATTCTGTATATTCTATAGATTTGGATAATTCTTCTTTAACATCAGTATCCTTAAAAATAAAATTTAAATATGTTCCCCTTTCAAATCCATTAGGTATTCCAAAACTATTAGTTAGATCATCCTTTATTACATTATGTTTAAGCTGTTTCCAACCTTCTGATTTTCTTTCAACGTAAGTTCTAATTATATTTGGTGCTAAATTTAATTTAAATACATAATAATTGTCCAAATAGTTACTCCTCCAAATAATTTATACTCGCTCTATTATTAAACAATAAAAAAGACAGGTAAACAATACCTTTCTCATGTGTGTATAAATATTTGGATTAGAGATTAATAACTGATATCAAAATATCATATTACTAATATAACAGATTAATCACTTCAATTTGTTCACTAAATGTTCACTTTTTGAAATCATGTAAGTCTTCAATTAAGAATGAATCAGCAAACTGTAAGCATGCTCGATTCTTGTAAAAACTGTATCTCGTCTTTTCATATCCTAAATCATCCATTTCAATATCATTTTATTTATTATCTTCTGCAATATAGACATCTATTAATATTTTTCTACTAATAGTGTCACAACTCTTTAAAGCTACTAGAACATTATTAATAACTTGCTCAGCATAGATACGTTTAGTTATGGTCTCTTCGTGTTGATTGTTCCCTGAGGTACTTTTTAGGCATATCCATGATAATTGGCGACTTAATTCCGCTAATATCCTTCTGACTATATCTCTGCATTTTTGGTAACCATACTTTAAAAAAACGTTTAACCTTATTAATTGTAGATTTTTCATTGACTTGTGGGAATAGTTCGTTAAATGAAGATATAGCATTTCCCCCTTTACGTTTGTTATAATCATTGCCAGTCAGAGTAATAGTTGTATGTATAAGTCACCTTACTAAGTGGGTTTTATGTTATCTAAATCATTAATGAAACTCAAGTAGTGTAATTTCTCTGATTACTTCATTCTTCTCCTAAATGGTCAACTCATGAATAGTATCAATAACTGCGCTACCTTTATAAGAAAAATTATTGTTAAATTTGATAATCATCTGAGGAACGTCATTCTGATTAGAGCAACGCATTAACTCATCCCTGTAAATTTTTTTGATACGTAGTCATCTGTTAACAGAAACTATTAGTCCTATAGTTTCTACTGAATGTACCACTATTTAAATATCATTTATTCAACATTCTATAGCTTTGCTATTCAGATCCAGCAATTTCATAAATAGTCAGTATTAGTTAAAAACAAAATACTGAGTTTACAATAACAGTTCTGAATTAGTAAGATATTAACCTAAACAAATACCTAGCCTTCATTTAAATAATTAATTTATCACCCAAGAAAATTTTGATGCATTTTAATAATAAAAATCATCCACAAGTTTATTTTCACCAACACCAAACATTTTTACCTACTCCCAGTTGTTATAATTTGTAGAATAACTGATAATTAGTTATTATAGAGAGGCATAAAAAAGTTTGGAGGAATTAGAATGAAATTATTAAATGATAGCACTCTAGAAAAAATCGGGAAGTTTGCAAGTATTTTATCTATCTTAATGTATGTCTCATACATCCCACAAATCATTTCCAACCTTAATGGTAGCCAGGGTAATCCTGTTCAGCCCTTGGTTGCCTGTATTAATTGCATATTTTGGACTGTCTATGGCGTATGTGGTAAAAATAAAGACTGGCCTATATTCTTTGCAAACGTACCGGGTATCTTTCTAGGCGCCATCGCTTTCTTCACTGCCTTATAAAATATCATATACATAAAATAGAATACTTACGTGCAGATAGGGAATCACGTTAAAAGCTCCATACGGGGGAATTCTTCATGAAACTAAAAATTAACACTGCAGCAGGTACTTTCGATATCATAAATACTATATTAGTAGCCTTTTCTTGGCTTATCGTTATTTTAACTGGTATCAATAAATCTACTGTAACATCACACGCTGTCTCTGGAACATCAACCTTAACTAGCGGTACAGCTATTTTCTTTTATATTATGCTAGGAATTGGCCTTATTCTTCACATTGTTGCACTTGTTCAATCAAGAAAAGCTGATATCTCTATTACTGGCCATGTTCTTGGTATTATTGGTTGCGGTTTATTTCTTTTATCAATGGTTTTTGCCCTTCCTACATTTATTTTATTAATCATTGCAGCAGTTTTCACACTCAAACAAGCTCCTGCTAAGCACTAATAAACAAAATTTAACATAAATTTCTAACGAGCGTATAGATACTTTTAGTAGGTGCGATTCCTACTGCTCGCTTTGCACCATAAAAATATTGGGGGATTTAAAATGAAAAAATTTATTAGCTTACTAGGGGTTCTAAGCGTATCAATGCTACTATTGTCTGCTTGCGAATATAGTTATAATTCTGATTCCAGTTCTAACAAAAATAGCTCTTCTTCTCAACAGTCGTCTGCATCATCCAACACAAAGGCCTCATCTTCTAAGGCCAAAGATTCTTCTAAAGAATCTTCATCATCTACTAAGAAGACATCTTCTTCTGAGAGCTTTGATATTAATGATAGTACTTCGTCTGCTAAAGACGTTCATATTCATGAATCTGAAGATGGTGCTGATTTTAATTTTGATACTGGTTCTTGATTTTTTACTTAAGTTAATTTTAAAAGAGATTAGTCTCATTCAAATAAAAACTGTTATTCAGTTATTAACACAAAAAAGCCTTCAATATTGGACAAAAATCCAATGTCGAAGGCTTTTCTTTATTAAAATTTAAAATACGAATTATTAATGATTCCTTATTTACGACGCTCAGTTGTAAATTAATTACTAATAATACGATACCAAGCTCTTAAAATTCAGTAACCTGCTTAAATTTTTGTCCAATATTATTGGTTAGCTCCAATTTAAGACTGTTTTAATTAATAATTATTTTCTTGTCTTTCAATATTTTCCATATTTTTTTTAACAAATTCATTTTCAATATCATTCCAAGACAATTTTAAATCAACTAACCCGAATTTAATAAAAAGATGCCAAGCATGTTTAAAATCTTCTAATTTATGACTAAATAAACTTTTAGAAATCATTAATTTTAACGATAAAAAGACTTTATTCAATGACATTGTCATAGGCTTTTTTGCAAAATCATCCATCTCTTCGTCACTAATTAATAATAAATAGGTCCATTTATTTTGATTGGCAATATTAAAAAAGAAACTCATTGCATCAACATATTCTGAGAGTACTGTCTCTTCATGCGTTTTGCCTTTTTCCATTTTTTGTCCACGATTTTCTTTCCAGACTTTAAACCATTCAACCGTGTTGGCTAATTCTGATAGTTCAACATCCAAGCTCACATAGGCGTTAAACAATCTCTCTTCAGGACTCCATCTAATTTTTTTATCTTGAATAACATCCCGATCAAAGCTTCGTTCCATTTGGATCATATCTGTTAAGTTCACTAAATTTTCCTCCAAAAAAATCTGCCCACTAGTAACTAACGGACAGACATTTTTTTATTATTTAAAAATCAAGGGATCTGATTTAATACTTAATTCATTTATATTATTCAAGTACCAATTTCTAATGAAAGGTTCATTCAACAAAATATCGAACCATGAAATTTCTTGGGCAGCATCCATAACAGCAACGACCCATTTTTCATTATCACTCTCACCCATTTGTTGTTGATCATAAATTGTTATTTCAGATTTAGCTAATTTTAAAACAGCACTATTATTTGCGCCTGCTTCAACCATTAACTCATTTTCTGAAGCAAGTACAAATAATTCATCGATAACACTTCGTTTAAGTATATCTTCAGACAATTCGTATCTTGCTGGATTACCTGAATCCAATAGATTAAGATCAACGCTAAATCCATAATCTTCTTTTAAATACGTCGCAAAATCAATTAACATCATTTCAAGATATTTAATCGATTTTGCGTCTAATTTTTCCAAGTAACTAACAATTAAGACATTTGTAATAGCTGTACTATTAATTCGAATCATTCTTTTACGTAAATTTAAATAAAATAAAGATTCTCCTGATTCTTGTGCAACATAATAAGCGCCATCATTATCATCAATTTTAAAGGAAAAACTATCTACGACATTAATCCCAGGTATTTCATGGACAAGTGCTTTTCTAGGCTCTGAGAAGTGTAAAATAGCCGTTTCATTATCATGCAAGTCCATTAAACGGTTAAAGAAGAGTAAACAATAATCTGCAGCACTATATTTTTGCGGGAATGTTAAATAATTAGTGTCAAGTTGATAACCCATCAAACTCATTGCGGCATCAATCAACTCAACTTTATCCTGGGTATTCATTAAAACATCTAATGTTTCCGTAAATTTAATCCCATTGTTCAGACTTAATTTAATTTGTTCATTAAAGTTTACTAAACGCGATTTTGTAGAAACTAACTGCTTTTCTTTTTCAGCCATTATTCAGTCACCTGTCCTTTTTGACTAATTAAGTGAGATAAATAACTGTAATATAAGGCATCATTTTGTTTAGTGAATTTTTCAAAATCACCAAATATACCAATAACACTTTGTCTTTCATAACCAATCAACGTATCTTCTTTGGCTAAACTTAAAACATCAGTCTCACTTGATTTAATATCTTGATATGCACTGCTGGCTTTTTCATCCATCTCAGTTAACTCTGTTAATCTTTCTTTTAACACGCGACGTTCTTCACGAATACGTCCAGCATCCCAAGGACGCCCTTTTTCTTGTGAATTACGTTTCATATCTTCGCGAATTTTGTCTTTTTCAGCGTCACGTTCATCCTGAGAATCAACTAATTCTTGACGTTCTTTATTTTGAATTGATATTTGATTAATTTTATCTGTATTAACACGTTTATTCGTTTCTTCCAATTCAAAAGACTTAGCTAATTTAGCTAGTTCTTCTTCATCAAATTTAAATTCAACATTTAAAACGTCTAAATAGCCAAATTCTTTTCGATCCCACCAATTACCAAAATGAATTTTGAATTTTCCAACTTCCATTTCTTCAAAATAGAAGAATGGATACGTATCACGTAAATATGAGATAAGTTTCAAACTTAAATATTGTTGAATTTGTGGATAATCTTTAATGACCAACTCTTCTTGAATGGCAGATTCCGAAACGCTTCTTTTCTTTAACACTAGTTGTGCGTAACGAGATTGGTTAATGAGTTGATAAACTAATCGATCATCTTCTTGTTTAATCGCCTCTCTAAGTTGATTTAAGTACTCAACTTTTTTAGATAGAGTGCGTTCGATATTGTTTGTAGCTTCACTGTGATCCGATAAATTAAATTGATTGTCTTTTATCATAGTTTACCCCTTATTCATATTTAATGATTATTTTTTTTACTATGTATTGTGATTTTTCTTTGCATAATCAAAAAAACTAAAACAATTTTACTTGTCCTAGTTTCATTATCAATCATTTAGTTAGTCATTTCAAACCTTTATTACACTTTTTTTAATAAAGTTCTAAATATTGATCTCTTTCCCATTCAGAAACTTCTTGACGGTAAGCAGCCCATTCTAATTTTTTGGCTTCAATAAAGCTTGGATATAAATGAGGACCCATTGCTTTTTCCATGATATCATCTTTTTCCAATGCTTTAATGGCATTGTGTAGTGTCGATGGTAAGTCACTAATATGATTATCTTGGCGTTCTTGACGGTTCATTACGTAAATATTTCTATCAACAGATGCAGGTGGTACAACTTTATTTCTAAGTCCATCAAGTCCTGCTTCTAAAATAGCCGCAATAACAAGATAAGGATTAGCAGTTGCATCAACACTTCTTAACTCTAATCGAGTTGATAACCCACGAGCCATTGGTACACGAACTAATGGCGATCGGTTACGTCCAGACCAAGCAACATAAACAGGTGCCTCAAATCCAGGGACAAGACGTTTATATGAGTTAACTGTTGGATTAGTAATTGCTGTGTAACCACGTGCATGTTGTAATAAACCACCTAAGAAGTGGTAGGCATCTTCAGATAATTGCATCTTATCTTTTTCATCAAAGAATGCATTACCATCTTTATGAAATAATGACATATTAATATGCATCCCTGAACCATTAATTCCATTCAATGGTTTTGGCATAAATGTCGCATGTAGACCATGTTTTCTAGCTACCGTTTTAACGACTAATTTAAATGTTTGGATGTTATCACAGGCTTGTAAAGCATCTGCGTATTTAAAATCAATTTCATGTTGGCCAGGTGCTACTTCATGATGAGAAGCTTCAACATCAAAACCCATGTTTTCAAGTTCTAACACGATATCTCGACGACAATTTTCACCTAAATCAACTGGTGCTAAATCAAAATAGCTACCTTTATCGTTTAATTGTGTTGTAGGTTTTCCCGTTATAGGGTCTAATTTAAATAAGAAAAATTCTGGTTCAGGTCCAATATTAAATTCAGTAAACCCTAAATCATTCATTTCTTTTAAGACACGGATAAGGTTATTTCTTGGATCACCTTGGAATGGTTTACGTTCAGCGTTATAAACTTCACAAATAATACGCGCAATTTTTCCATGTTCATGTTCCCATGGGAAAATCATCCAAGTTGATAAATCTGGGTATAAGTACATATCACTTTCTTCGATTCGAACGAATCCGTCGATTGAAGAACCATCGAACATTAATTTGTTTTCTAATAATTTGTCTAGTTGGCTAATCGGAACTTCCACGTTCTTAATAATTCCGAATAAATCTGTAAACATAAGTCTTAAAAATTTAACGTTCTCTTTTTTTGCCATTGTAACAATGTCATCTTTAGTGTATGCAGCTTTTGCCATTTTATCTCTCCTCAGTATTTATAATTTATAGACGCTTGTTTGTGTTAAAAGAAGGATCGTCAGGATTTTTAAGTCCACTAACTGAAAGAAATTCATTTTGAAAAATATGTCTAACATCATTATCTGTCAAAGGCTTTTCTAACAATTTGCGTTGCTTTTTAGCCTGTGCTTCCTTTTCAAAATAAATTTCTTTAATGCCAACCATATTCATGCCTTCATCTAAATAATCTTTAATTTCAAATAACTTATCAATATCATTCAGTGAATACATTCTGCGATTACCATCATTTCTTTGGGGCATAATTAACTCCTGCTCCTCATAATAACGAATTTGACGAGCCGTTAAGTCCGTTAATTTCATTACCGTTCCAATTGGTAATACCGCTAATGATCGTCTGAGTTCCTTCTCTTTCATAAACAAGCCTCCTTTTTAATTACATCCTTATAGTAACAAGGAAATAAATGACTGTCAACGTACAATGTTAGATTTTATAACATAGCTTACAGTCGATTGTTCAATAGAATGTTTTTTCAACTGCAGCTGTAACTGCTAACTTAACATGCGCATACGTTAACCCACCCTGAACATAAAGCGTATAAGGTTCTCTTATTGGACCATCAGCTGACAATTCGACACTAGCACCTTCAACAAAAGTACCCGCAGCCATAATAACTTTATCTTCATAACCAGCCATATCACTTGGTTTTGGTTCAACATATGCATCAACGGGAGATTCACGTTGGATAGCTTGAGCAAACTTAACCATTGGTTCTGGTTTACCAAAGTTAACCGTTTGAATGAGATCAGTTCTTGGTGCATCCCATTTTGGTGACACATCTAATCCCATTTTTTCAAGTAATGCACTCGTATAGATAGCACCTTTAATTGCCTCACCTGTTACATGAGGTGCTAAAAAGAACCCTTGAATAAAATCTCTCATAACATTTAAGGTGGCGCCCTCTTCATTACCAGTACCAGGTGTTGTTAGGCGGTAACCAGCTTTTTCAATTAAATCAGCACGTCCAACGATGTAACCACCCGTTTTAGCTAAACCACCACCAGCATTTTTAATTAGTGACCCTGACATGATATCAGCACCTACCTCTGTTGGTTCAATTGTTTCAGAAAATTCACCATAGCAGTTATCGATAAAAATAATCACATCTTTTGAAATTTTACGAACTTCTTTAATCATCTCAGCAATTTCAGATACCATAAAACTATCTCTAGTTGCATACCCACGAGAACGTTGGATTGCAACAACTTTAACCTTATCCGTTAACTTTTCTTTTAAACCATTAGAATCCATATGATTGTCAGCCGTTAATGGGACGTAATCAAACCCGATACCATATTCTTTCATTGAACCAATACCCGTTCCAGAAATACCAATAACTTCCTGAATCGTATCGTATGGCATCCCAGTAATATATAATAAATCGTCCCCTGGTCGTAACATACCAAAAAGGGCTGTTGAAATTGAATGCGTTCCTGAAACAATTTGTGGTCTCACCATTGCCGCTTCTGTTTTGAAAACATCTGCATAGATACGATCAAGTCCATCGCGGCCGATATCGTCGTATCCATATCCTGTTGATCCGGCAAAATATGTTTCAGAAACATTATTTTTCTTAAAAGCTTCCAAGACTTTTTGTTGGTTAAACAAAACCTGTTCATCAATTTCTTTTAGTCTTGGTTCAATTTGAGTATCAACTTCTCCTACAACATTTGCTAACTCCTGTGATAAATTATCTATCCATTTTTGCATATATTCTTCTCCTTATGACTTTTGTCCTTTTAACCAATCCACTATTTGTATTTCTATTTTACTTAGTTGTTCCGGATGCTCGATTAAATCAAACCAGTTAACTGCCATTTTATTTCTAAACCAAGTTAATTGTCGTTTTGCGTAACGCCTTGAGTTGCGTTTTATTAACTCTGTCGCTTCATCAAGTGATTGTTTTTCTTCAAAATAAGCATATAGCTCTTTATATCCAATACCTTTACTAGCTGGTAAATCATTGGTTTTTTGGTTAAAAAGCCATTTTGCTTCATCAATCAGCCCGGAACCAATCATAAGGTCAACTCGACGATTAATCCGATCATATAGCACTGACCTATCAGTCGATAACCCAATAATAAAGGGGTTAAACTCATCCGTTTTTTGATCCGCTTGCGCCGAAAACAATTGATTTGATTTTTTAATAACCTCTAATGCCCTGATTACTCGTAGCGTATTATTAACTGGAATTTTTAATGCTGCATTTGGATCTAAGCTTTCTAATTCTTGCCAAAGTGCCTCAGGACCGATTTTTTCACTACGTTCTTGTAATTCTTTTCTTAAATTTAAATCGTCGTCATTATCTGTTCCCAATTGAAAATTATCAAGTAATGCCTGTAAATAAAATCCGGTCCCACCAACAATTATTGGTAATTTCCCTCTAGAGGCAATATCACTAATTGCTGCGCGACTTTCGACTGTAAAATCAGCGACTGAATAACGTTCATCACTATTCTTGTGATTAATTAAATAATGTGGAATTCCATCCATCTCATCTTCTGTAATTTTAGCCGTCCCTATATCTAATTTCCGGTAAACTTGCATAGAATCGCCTGAAATAATCTCACCATTAAATTTTTTTGCTAATTTTATCGATAAATCAGTTTTACCAACTGCAGTTGGCCCAACAATTAACAATACTTTTTGCGTCATTTCTAATCTCCTTGAATATCTTTTCGTACTTCTATTGCTTTTGCAGGAAAATCTGTAAAAATGGCATCATATTTCTTTTTAAAACAATAAGTCATATCCTTAACTGAATTAACTGTCCAAGGGCGAATCAGTAGCTTTGGCCAAAATAAGCCATGTCGTTCTCTCAGCCAGGTCACATCAGGGTGTAAGCTAGTGATTAAATGATGCTTAGCCAATTGACGCGACTCTTTAATTTTAAATTGGAATAAACTCGCGAATTCTGCATCAGGATTAATTTTTTGCATTCTACGAATTGAGTTTGGATTAAAACTAGAATACAAAAGATGAATATCTGATGGTAATTGTTCCATTTGTTTATTTACAAGTTCTTCTATACCTTGGTATTCTATATGATTCGTTTTTAATTCTAAATTAAAAGTGCCTTTAAAGTTGTTATCTTTTAACAACTCAATTACTTCTTTTAATGTTGGAATTTGTTCACCTTGATAGTCAGAACTGAATTTAATTCCTGCATCTGCTTTTTTTAATTCCGCTAGTGTCAGATTTACTACCTTACCTGTTAAATTTGTGGTCCTATCAATTTTTTCATCATGCATAATGATTAGTTCACCATCTTTAGACAACTGAACATCAGTCTCAATGCCGTCGGCTCCTGCATCTATTGCGGCCTGAAAACTAACTAACGTATTTTCTGGTCTGGTTCCCTTACTTCCGCGATGCGCATAAATTTTGGTCTGCATATACAAGTCACCCCTAACTTTCAAAAATTATTATATCATTAATCGTAAAATAGCGGTGCTTTTAGTGGCAATTTTAGATTGAATAAGTCATAATAAAGATGTCAAATGAATAAGGAGGTCTACATAATGAAAAACTTTTCAAAAGGTTTCTTAGTCGGAACTGCTGCAACTGTAGGCGCATTAGTTGGTAGCGTCTTTGCCTTTAAAAAAACTGTTGTTGCACCCATCGAAGAAAAAGAACAAATGATTGAAGAAAACCGTAAACGTGCAACACGTAAGAGCCGTTCATCACACCATTCATAAACTAATAAAAGCATTGAAGAATTTTCATTCCTCAATGCTTTTTCTTTTTAGCGTTTTTTTGTTCTACCATCCCATTTTGAAAAACCTGTTTTCAAAATAGTAATATCTGTATAGCCTTGTTTGTGTAATTTATAGGCTGCTCGAGTACTAATCGATTTACCTTGGTCATATAAGTAAAGAGGTAAATCTTTTCTTAAACCACCAATCGCTGTTTTAAATTGAGAATAGGGAATATTTCTTGCTCCCATAATATGAGAAGCATCAAATTCACTTTTTTCACGTAAATCAACAACTTGCGCCTTACGCATACCTTCATTAAATTCTTCATTTGTTACTAATTTAGCTGCACGGCGACCCATATACCAAAGATAAAATTGGTTACCAGCTAACCCAACTAAAATAATAATCAAAATGATATTAATTATTAAACTAACCTTTACTGCTCCTAAAATCATACTAGTTCTCCCCTCAATTATTATTTAATAAACTGACGAGCAAGTGAAGCGGCACCAATAACGCCAGCTTCATTTCCTAATTGTGCTAATTTTAATGATGTTGATGAACGAACTGTTGGGAATGAAAATTGTTTAAAGTATTTAGTAACTTGATCTAATAGGAACGTTCCAGCAGCAGAAACACCGCCACCGATAACAATATATGCTGGATTTAACATATTACCTAAGTTACCACAAGCTAGTCCAAGATAATACGATACCTTATCAACGACCATTTTACCTAAAACATCATTCTCTTTAGCTAAATCAAAAACTAATTTAGATGTAATTTCTTGTCCGTCATCTAACATTTCTTTTAATTTTGATTGGCCAGCAAACTCTTCAGCCATATCACGAGCTACACGTACAACACCAGTAGCTGAAGCATATTGTTCTAAACAACCATGCTTACCACAAGTACACATGTAGCCATTAGGTTCAACTGTAATATGTCCAACTTCGCCACCAGCACCAGCAACACCATGTAATAATGCACCGTTAGCGATAATACCGCCACCAACACCAGTTCCAAGCGTGATGAAGGCAACTTCATCATCATTTTCGCCAGCGCCTTTCCAACGTTCACCTAAAGCAGCAACGTTGGCGTCATTATCAATAGCAAATGGAATTTGTGTACCGGATTCAATATCTGCTTGAACATTTTGCAATGTTTTCCAGTTCAAATTATATGCACCAATAACAGTTCCATCTGCACGATTTACTGTACCTGGTGAGCCCATACCAATTCCAACGAATTGATCAGCAGTCATATCAAATAGTCTGATATGGTGATTAATTGAAGCAATGATATCTGGCACAATATGTGAGCCTTCATCAAGAACGTTTGTTTCAATACTCCATTTTTGTTGAATATCGCCTGTTTCAGTTAAAATAGCGAATTTAACTGTTGTGCCACCTAAGTCGACACCAATTAATTTTTTTTCAATTACCATTATTCAAATTCCTCCACTTACACTCTCAATTATTTTGTTCTTCAACTCGATGTTCATGAGATAGTACAATTTTAGCTCTAGCATAGATTTTGTCATCAATCACTCCTGATCGATGTAAATTATCTAATTCCAATGCCATTAATTCAATATCCCACATACGTTTACCAACATAAACGTACACACCAAATTGTTTCAATAGTTGTTGGACATCATACAAATTTTTCAATTAACGGTCACCACCTTAAACTAGATACTATTAGAAATTCCAATTTTAATCAGAATTAAATTGATAATAATTAAAATAACGAATGCAGCTATCTGTTTAATATGACTGATTCGTGCCAATCTTGGTGCGCCTACAGTCGTTGCGATTAAGAATCCAGATAAAATACCGCCAATATGAGCTGCATTATCTGTACTTGACGACATAAACCCAAACGCAAGATTTAACACAATGAATAGTAAAAATTGCTGCGACATTTGTCTAAAATAGGCACTTTTTCTAAAATTATCACCTAACATTAGGAATGCCCCAAATAAACCAAAAATAGCACCACTAGCGCCTGCCGAAATAGTATCTGGACTGAACGTGAAACTTGCAATATTGCCAGCAATTCCAGCAAGCAAATAAATGCCTGTAAAACGCCAATGACCAAATAACATCTCAATTTGGATACCAATAAAATACAATGTAACCATATTAAGGACAATATGTTCAAATCCAATATGTAAAAATATGGGATTAAATAATCGCCACCACTCGCCGTCCATGATCAGTGGATTATATTTAGCGCCAAATTCAATTAATACATTTGTGTCTTGACTACCACCAGCAAGTGTCATTGCGATGAAAACAATTGCTGATAATCCAATAAAAAAGTACGTCATAAATGGTGTATTTTTGTATTTTGCCAAATTCATAGATAGCTCCTTATTTCATATAAAAATTTACAAAATAACGTTTACAAGATTTTATTTCAACTAGTATAAAAGTTATTTAAAACAAAAAAACAACAGGAAAATTCCCGTTGTTATTTTGTTTCGCGATGTAAAGTAACCTTACGATCACGTGGGCAAAATTTATTAAGCTCAACACGATCTGGATTATTACGTTTGTTTTTACTTGATAGGTATGTCCGTTCATGACATTCCGTACATTCTAATGTAATGTGTACACGCATGGTTGCAACCCTCCATATATTTCTTCATAATTTCATAAGACAATTAGTCTTTAACGTCTTATATAATATCATTATTAATAAGTAAACGCTAGTGTTTTTTTTTATTTGTTAAGGAAATTTACTTTACAGCAATAAAATCAGGTATTAGATGACTTATTTCCTTAATATTATTTATCAGATTCAACAGTTTTCCAAAATGCTGAATAAATTGAAACTGCTGCCTGACCATTCACAGCACTACCTGTATTATTAGCCATTCCAGGGAAAACGAGTGCAACGACCACTTTAGGCTTGTTAGAAGGTGCATATGAAGCCAAACTAAGTGCTTCAGTTTCAGATGTTCCATAGAATGTTTGAGCAGTACCTGTTTTAGCTGAAATTGATGGTGTTACATCACTCATCGCATTCCCAGTTCTCAATGAACTTGATCCATGAACAACCTTATAAAATCCTGATTGAACAACATCAAATTCTGATTTTGTTGCGTTAACTGTACTTAAAATATTAGGTGTCATTTCAGTTTGAACAGAACCTAAAGAACCATCCTCATTTGTTGAACGAATCGCTTTTACAATTTGTGGTTGTAATCTTGTACCACCATTAGCCATCGTTGACATGTATTGCGCTAATTGAATAGTTGTATATGAATCATAATTTCCGAAAGATAAATCAAGTGCTTTACCAATATTTGTTTGGTTAGCTACACCCTCAAAACCAGTTGACTCACCAGGTAAATCAACACCTGTTTTGATACCAAGTCCGAATTGATTAAAGTAACCACGCATTTTGGGGAAAATTGAATTCGACATATCCAGTGAAGAACCACTTGAATATTTGAATCCGCCTTCTCTCATTGCTAACTGCATCATGTACGAGTTAGAAGAAACCATTAATGCATCAGAAGCTGTTAACGCAACGTTAGCTGAACCAGATGTATTAAACCATGATGACTTAGGAGCTGTCCCAGCAAGCTTAATAGGTTCATCAGTTATGGTATTGCTAGTTGGTGTAATTGCCCCATCCATCATAGCTCCCATAACCGTAGCACCTTTTACAACAGAACCCATGGTAAATACTTGATTAATCGACCCTAAAGCATCATCCGTAATCTTACCTGTTTTAATATTTCGATTAACACCGGCCATTGCATAAACGGCACCTGTATTTGGGTTCATGACAACTGCGTAGGCCCCTGGATTATAAGGATTGCTTCCAGCAATTGATTTCACACTATCGTTCATAATCTTTTGAACTTGAGCTTGGAATTTAGCGTTAATATTTAAGACGAGATTATCACCTTTTTTACCACTATATTCTTGTACTTGTTTTACTATTTTACTATTAGCCACTTCAACCTTAGTTTGTGACTTTGTTCCTTTTAAAACATCTTCATATTGTTTTTCTAAATAACTCTGACCAACACTATCATTTCGTGAATAACCTTCAGTCATTAACGTTTCCACGCTATCACTAGGTAGCCCAGTAGCTTCACTAGTGACATTTCCGATGATACTGTTCATACTTTTACCATTTGGGTAACTTCGTGACCAGTTAGTTCCTATTTTAATCCCATTCATCCCTGATAAATGTTCACCTACTTCAGCCATCTCCTTATCGGAAACATCAGAGGTTTTTAAGTAAACAGTTGATAATGAATAAGCACCCGTCATTTTCCCAAAAACAGTAGCAGCTTCTTTTTCTTCATCAGTTAATGAATCAATGTTATTTTTAACAGCATATGCTACTGTCAATGTATTAAAATCAGTAGTTGATAATTTGTTTAACTCAGCAGATGTTAAATTTTTTTCTTTTTTTACAGCAGCAGTGACAGCTTTTAAATGCCCCTTATCCGCTAAGTAGTAATCAGCAGCATTGCGGTCTGTTAATTTACTCGTATCAATACTGACATAGGTTACTAAGTTATTAGCTATCTTATATAAATCAGGCGATAGGATACCTGATCCTTTTGTATAAGTAATTGCTCGAGAAGAATTATTACCAACTAGAACCTTACCTGTTGAGTCATAAACCATCCCACGCTGTACATTCTTAGTTTCTGTTGTCGTATCCGTACTATTAACTGTCGCTTCAAATGAAGCTCCGTTTAAAATTTGTAAATAGGCTAACTGCGCCAGTAATGCTGCAAAAAGTAGGAAAACAATAAAAAACAGGAAATTTAATCTAAATGGAATATGTGATTTATTTTGTTTGCTTCGACCTTGTTTTGTTTTTGGAAGTTTCACGTTTAATTACCTCTCACTGTATCATTATTAGTCTTTTAATTCGTATAAATATATCATTTACCATATTACCACATTTTTAAGATTCATTGGCCCAATAAACAGGCTAACAATTTATATTATAATAAAAACTTTAATAATCAGATTAAATATATTTTTATCTGCTGCTGATTTATGCGGTAAAGTCCCAAATATGCTATTCTTATTACCATACATTAATAGTCAGAGAGGTTTTAAAATGGTTAAGCTTAAAAATTATCTTAAAAAGAATCATGTACTCCTTCTAAGTTTCCTTATTCCTTTATTCATTATGCTTTGTTACTTTATTGGCCGCAAAATGTATCCTTTTGGGAATAGTTCTCTATTAACTGTTGATTTAGGTCAGCAATATATTGATTTTTTCTCTTATTTTAGAGCCACACTTCTCCATCATCCTACTAGTTTTTTCTATTCATTTTCACAAGCAATTGGTGGTGATATGTTAGGTGAGTGGGCATACTACTTAATGAGTCCTTTTAATCTTATTTTCTTAGTATTTCCAGGAAAATCAATTTTAGCGGGTGTTATGGTAGTCACCCTTTTAAAATATGCCTTATCAGGCCTTACGTTCGGTTTATTATTAAAGAAAACAACAAGAATGACTTCACTTTATATCCCATTATTTGCCACAGCGTATGCGCTAATGGGTTGGACGATTGCTAACCAACTTAATTTATTATGGTTAGACGCTGTTATTCTATTACCTTTAGTTATTTTAGGCTTTGAAAAATTACAGTTGAATTCAAAAAGTTGGGCTTATACTTGGTGGCTTGCGTTACTTTTAATCGTTAACTATTATATGGGTTATATGGTCTGTCTTTTTATGATTTTATATTTCTTATATACAACAAGTCGTGTATCTCTATCAGTTAAACAATTTTTTAAAAAATCATGGATTTTCATCTATAAATCTCTAGTTTCTGTAGCAATTTCAGCAATTATCCTCTTTCCAACTCTATTCTCATTGCTTTCAAGTAAGGGAGAATACACGGAAGAATCTATTAAAGCAAAAATTGAATATAATCCTTTAGCGATGCTTTCAAAATTTGTGATTGGTTCATTCAATTTTGATCAAATGCCTTCTGGTTTCCCTAATATTTTTGTAGGGAGTTTGGCTTTAATTGGTTTTATCTTATATTTCATGAATAACCGTTTTTCAATTAAAGAACGGGTTGTCTCTTTTTTAATCACAAGTTTCTTGATCCTATCGATGTGCTTTGAACCTTTAGATTTACTATGGCACGGAATGCAATTTCCAGTTTGGTATCCTTATCGTTTTTCATTTGTATTTTGCTTTTGGATTATCCTTTTAGCTGCTCAACAATTTGAGTACTTTAATCCTATAAAATTCTGGAAATTGAGTATTGTAGGTCTTTTATTCATCGGAATGTTTACGTACTTATTTATATCAAAAGAATCTTATAGTTATTTATCTGATGAAACTTTATTCCTATCAATTTTATTTATTCTTTTAACGTTAATTTTAATTCAGTTCCAAGATCATGCATCACCTTCATTCAAATGGTTGTTATTTGCAAGTGTAATAGCTGAGATGTCATGTAACGCTGTTTATTCATTAGATAACATTAGTTATTTATCTACAAGTGAATACGACGTGTCAACGACTGCCCTAGCAACTGAAAGTAAATCGTTAAAAAAAATTGATAATTCTTTCTATCGTGTCGCACAAACATACAGTCGGACTAAAAATGATGCCATGTCAGCTGATTTTTTCAGCGGTTCCCATTTTAGTTCTGCTTTTTCAAAATCAATCCCAACTTTTTACGGTAAGATAGGACAACCTGATGGTGATAATTATGTCACTTACTCAAATGGTACCTTGGTAACAGATGCCCTATTAAATATGAAGTACGTTTTTACACCAAAACAATTACGGACTTCTAAGGCATTGGACACACAGTTAGAAACATTGACACCACTAACTGAAAAACCTGATACAGCTTACTATAGACCTGTCTCAAATAACTCGTTAACTGAAACGGTTAAAAATCCGTATGCTTTATCAATTGGCTATGCAGCAAATGATACTATATTGACAAACAAGAATAAAACAACTAACCCATTAAGATATCAGTCTGATTGGTTATCTGCTCTAACCGGTATTAATAACGATGCTTTATTTACACCAATTAATTTTAATACTGTCAATTTTGATAACGTTGGTTCACAAATTAATTTAACAAATTCTATTCTAACAAAAACGAAACTAAATAAATCTGGACTAGTCACTTTCACATACACACCAACAACAAACGATGCTTATTATTTAACCTTAGGTTCAGGATTAAGTACTGATAATGTTTTATTTAAATTAAATGGTCACGAATTAAAACAATATAAAACGTATCGAAATACAGTTGTTGTTAATATTGCATCCAATAATAAAGGTAAAAAAATAGTTCTGACAGCTAAATTAAAGAAAAGAACCCTTTTCTTAGAAAACTTTACGCTTTATCAAATGAATGTTAATTCATTTAAATCCCAAATTAAGCAACTAAAATCTAGTGAATTAAACGTTACAAAATACAATCAACATTCAATCACAGGTTCAATATCAGTTAAACGTAATCATCAAGTCGTCTTTACAACGATTCCATACAGTAAAGGTTGGCATGTTAAAGTTGATGGTAAATCCGTAGCAACTAATAAATCATTGAATACTTTTCTCAGCTTTAAAGTTGCTAAGGGAAATCATACCGTTAAACTTATCTATTGGCCACCATACATGGGTATTGGTTTGATCGTCTCAATTTTGGCTATTCTCTTGATACTTATTAAGCCAATTATCGTTCACACAAAAAGATTGATTAAATAGTTTTTGTATAATACAAAAGGACAAGATTGCAATATGCAATCTTGTCCTTTTATTTAGTCTTGTTCATTTTTTCATCAAATTCTGTGACAGCTTTTGTTTCACCAATAATCAGTACCTGATCATTTGGTAAAATAATTTGATCTGCTAATGGTGAAATAATCATTTCTTTACCACGTCTAATACTGATTACATTTAAATTAAATGTTGATCTGAAATTTAATTCATCTAATGTCTTATTAACATATCTCGGATCTGTCATATCAATTTCTGCCAATCGGTAATCATCATCTAAATCTAAGTAATCTAACAAATGATTAGAACTTAATGCCCTACCCAACTTGATTCCCATATCTCGTTCAGGATGAACAATATGATCTGCCCCAACCTTTTGGAGTACACGAGCGTGATATTTATTCAATGCTTTAGCCGTTACGACAGGAACACCTAATTCTTTAACCATCAATGTGACTAAGATACTTGCTTGAATATCTTCACCAATTGCGACAATCACATGATCAAAATTACGAATACCGATTGATTTTAAAGCTTCATCATCTTGTGCATCGGCAACAACAGCATGTGTTGCAATATCCATATAATCATTTACACGAGCTTCATCCCTATCAATAACTAAAACTTCTTGCCCATACTCAATCAACGTTTCGCAAACACTCGCACCAAATCGACCTAAACCGATTATTGCAAAATTCTTTTTCAACTTATCTCACCTACTTAATTTAATAAAAAAAGACTAAGTAACAAATGATTTGCAACTTAATCTTTTATATTTAGCTTTTATAAATTATCTTTAACATCGGTAATTTTGACTTCAAAATTACCATTTGGTGTTTCAATTGTTACTGTTTCATTTAATTTATGGCCAACTAATCCTTTAGCGATTGGTGATTCATTTGAAATTTTACCAGACATTGGGTCAGCTTCTGCCGCACCAACAATCGTGTATGTTTCTTCCTCTTCACCAGGTTCCATAAATGAAACTGTTTTACCAACAGAAACTTCGTCAGCATCTACACCAGCGTTATCAATAATTTCTGCATAATGGAGCATATGTTCAATTGTTTTAACTCGGCCTTCAACAAAACTTTGTTCATCTTTAGCTGATTCATATTCTGAATTTTCTGATAAATCGCCATAACTACGTGCAATCTTAATACGATTAATAATTTCTGCACGCGTTTTTGTTTTTAATGTTTCAAGTTCTTCTTCAAGTTTAACTTTACCGTCTACGGTCATTGGATATACTTTATCTTCTGCCATCACTTACTCCTCTTAAAATTAATAAGTTCAATATGCCTATCAGGTTAACATTTAATTTTGTGATTGTAAACCGGTTGCGTGGATTATTGAACATAATCATTATCAGCCTGTGTCATAGGTGAAAATGCTTGGTAATATTCATACGTTTTAGAATATTCTATTTTTTTAGAATTTGAATTGAAAATAAAATAGAAATTACCTTTCTTTCTGTCCAATGGTGTCAAAACAGCCTGGATAGAATCTAAACTAGCATTGTTAAATGGACCAGGTCCATATCCTTTATAAACGTACAAATTATATGGTTTATCCACGTAATAATCAGCTGACGTTAAATCTTTTTGCGGTATATTTAGCGCATAACTAACTGATATTTTTGATTGTAACGTTATTTCTGATGCAATTCGATTGAAATAAACACCGGCAATTTTTTGACGATCTTTATGGTTTTCCGTCTCTTTTTCAACTAATGAAGCGAGAGAAATGACCTCTTGTACTGTTAATTTTTGTTTTTTTATTGTTGCATAATAAGGCGATAATTCATCATTTGCTTTAACAATCATTTGCTCAACAAGATTTTTTAACGTTGTTTTTTTATAAACAGTATACGTAGCTGGGAACAAATAACCTTCTAAAGGATATCTCACGTTTTTAGATGCCATAGTGGTATCTAAAAGATCTGGATATTTTTTATCTAAGTAATCCAAAAAAGTTTTATTTTTCATTAATTTAATAAAATCATTATATGAAAAATTTGTTTCTTTTGAAATGGATTTACCGATTTGGTTAATTGTTGTTCCCTCACCAACTAATACTTTCGCTAATTTATTTTGTATAGGCTCACTACTTCCACCTTGTTGAAGTGTCCAAGCAATTTTATCCAAACTCATAGATGCCTTAAGTTGATAGTAGCCGCCCTTAAATTGTGACACCTTTTTTTGCTTGACATAGTACGTATACACCGTACCACTTTTAATAATTTTATTTTTTTCTAAAATTGTTCCAATTTGTTTTGTACTTGATCCAATTGGAATATAAACTTGTTCAATTTTATTATTATTTTTATCTAGTGGATCTAAAGATGCCTTGATATATCTATAGGTCATAAACAATATTGTCAGTAGTAATATACATAATAATGCAATGACCCCTGCAATAATTTTCTTAGCCTGGTTTTTATTATTCTCTGGCGGTAATTCTGGAGATGTATCATCTTTTTTCATTGTTTAACCTCCTCACGCTTAATAATAAGTATTATTAAGCTGCGTCCTAAATTATCGAATATCAGCCCTAAGCGTCTCTTTTAAAGCTTCGATAACACGGTTAAAATCATTTGTGACATCTTCTTCAACCAAAGTTTTTGTAATATCTTGATAAGTTAACGTATAAGCAAGGGATTTCATGCCATTTTCAATATGAGATCCTTGATAAAGATCAAATAAATGAACATCAATTAAAGACTTTCCACCTTGTTTTTTAATTAACGCTTCAATCTCACTGTTAGCTATATCATTAGCAACTAGGAGGGCCACATCACGAGTAACTGATGGGAATTTAGAAATAGGCGCAAATAATCGGTCTGCTTTTTTCGCATCAACTAATTTTTGAAGATCTAATTCGAAAACGTATGTTTCCTTTAAATTAAATTCTTTAGCTGAATTAGGATGTACTTGGCCGACAAAACCAATTAATTCATCTTTTAAATAGATATCAGCTGTTCGTCCTGGATGCATATCTTCATGACTTTCAGAAGATACATAAGTAACATCATCAACTAATTCTAATTGTGTTAATAATTGTTCAACAACACCTTTAATCATGAAGAAATCAACAGGTTGTTTTTCATTTTGCCAATTTGCAAGTTTAAATAATCCTGTCATTGCACCTGCAATATGTTCAATTTCAGTAGGTCGCTCTTCGCCCTCACTGCGGAAAAAGACTCTTCCTTGTTCATAGAAAGCAAGATTGTCAGATTTTCGTGCTTCATTGTACGCTAAATCATCTAATAACCCGCTGATTAAGTTCATTCTTGTTGTTGTTCGTTCTGAGCTCATTGGGAACATTAAATTTGTCGTAAAAACATCTTTTTCTTCAAAAATAAATTTACCAGCTTTTTCTTCCGTTGTTAATCCATAACTAATAACTTCAGATAACCCAGCTGATTCCAAAATATGACGCGCCTGTTTAATCATTTTTTGTTTATAAGTATATTTACCAGGAGTCATTTTGCCAGTTGGTAGTGTAGAAGGAATATTATCGTATCCATAAATACGCGCGATTTCTTCTACTAAATCTGCTTCAATACTAATATCCCAACGTCTTGCAGGAACTTCAACATTTAAAGTACCATCGCGATTTACAACCGTAAATCCTAATTGTTTAAATAATTTAGTGATTTCAGATTCTGATAATTCAGTCCCAAGTACACCATTAATATGTGCCACCGTTGTATCAACAAAAGTTGACTCTGCTTCTAGCTTACTTGCACTTGCCGTACCCGACACAACTGTTCCATCACCTAAATTAGCGATTAACTCTGCTGCTGCATCAAGTGCTTCTTGTACTGTTTCAACGTTAATACCACGTTCAAATCGCATTGAGGCTTCACTATGAATACCATGTGTGCGTGCTGTTTTTCTAACCATTGAATTGTTAAATACTGCAGATTCAATCGCAACTGTCACAGTTTCGTCGGTTATTTGTGTTGATTCGCCACCCATTGTCCCAGCAATAGCAATCGGTGTTTTACCATTTGTAATCACAATATCTTTTTCTTTTAATTCACGTTCTTCGCTATCTAGTGTTGTAATCTTTTCGCCAGCAATAGCTGTTCTTACTAAAATATCTTTACTTCCCAATTTATTATAATCAAAGGCATGTAATGGTTGACCATAATCCATCAATATATAATTGGTCACATCAACGACATTATTAATAGGTCTAACGCCTGCGTTCCAAAGACGAATTTGTAACCACATTGGACTTGCTTTAATTGTTAAATCTTTAATCACGCGCATCGAATATGTGGGTGCTAACGTTTTATCAGGCAACGATAAAGAAATGTAATCTTCAATTTTTTCAGTAGATGTTTCTTTCAATTCTGGATGCTTAAATGTTGCCGGAACATCATAGTCAGCAGATAGTTCATGTGCTACCCCACGCATACTTAACATATCAGCACGATTTGGTGTCACATCAATATCAATAATGTCATCATTCATACCTAAGTAATCAAAGACTGATTCACCAGGAATTGCATTTTCTGGCATTACGTAGATACCTTCTACAAATTCTTTAGGCACGACACTATCTGAAAATCCAATTTCTTGTAATGCACAAATCATACCTTCAGAAGCTTGTCCGCGCATTTTACCACGTTTGATTTTAACATTATCAGCAATTCTAGAATTGGGTAATGCAACAATAACTTTTTGCCCTGCGGCAATATTAGGTGCGCCACAAACGATTTGACTAAGAGATCCTTCACCAACATCAACTTGGCAGATATTTAAATGATCAGAGTCTGGATGTGGTACCAAACTATCAACATATCCAACAACAATTTTTTTAAGTCCTTCAGAAGGACGTTCAACGCTATCAATTTCAACGGCTGTACGAGCTATTTTTTCAGCAATAATTTCAGGTTCAATTTCTAATGTTAAATATTCATTCAACCAATTTTTAGATACTTTCATTATCTCTAACCTCTTTTCGTAAATTGTGACAGGAATCGATTATCGTTTAAATAAAAATGACGAATATCGTCGATACTATATTTAAGCATCGCAAAACGATCTGGTCCTAAACCAAAGGCAAAACCACCGTATACTTCAGGGTCGACACCGGCCATTCTTAATACATTAGGATGTACCATTCCAGCGCCTAAAACTTCTAACCAGCCTGTGTATTTACAGATTGAGCACCCTTTACCCGCACATTTAAAACAGGTCACATCGACTTCAACTGACGGTTCCGTAAATGGGAAGTAACTTGGTCGTAACCGAATTTCTTGTTCTTCTCCAAAAATTGTTTTAGCAATCAGTTCAATCGTTCCCTTTAAGTCTGCCATCGTAATATGTTTGTCGATTACTAACCCTTCGAACTGGTGAAATTGATGTGAATGCGTTGCATCATCTGTATCACGTCGATAAACTTTACCAGGTGAAACCATTTTTAATGGTCCTTTTGAAAAATCATGTGTTTCCATTGTCCTTGCTTGAACGGGTGATGTTTGTGTTCTCATTAATAATTCTTTTGTAATATAAAATGTATCTTGCATATCACGAGCGGGATGATCCGCAGGTAAGTTCAACATTTCAAAATTGTAATGGTCTTCTTCTATTTCTGGACCTGAAACAACTTGATACCCCATACCCAAAAAGAGCTCTTCCAATTCTTCAATCACTTGCATAATAACATGTGGCTGCCCTAATTGAATTTGGGCACCTGGTAGCGTTACATCGATTTTTTCTTTTTCCAACTTTTTAGCAGTCATTTTAATTTCAAGTTCTTCATTTTTCACACGAATAGCTTCAGCTAACTCATTTTTAATGGTATTAGAAAAGCTACCAATTTTAGGTCGTTCTTCGGCTGATAATTCCTTCATACCTCTTAAAACTTCTGTGATTGGTCCTTTTTTTCCAAGTAAATTAACACGAATAGCATTAATTTGTTTTAGATCCTCTGATTCACGAATTTGTTTCAAGCCTTTTTCTTGTAACTCAAGTAATTTCTCTTTTAAATCCATTAATATCGACTCCTTTATTAGTTGTTTTGATAGATTTTAGACACAAAAAGACCCCGTCCTAAAAAGGGACGAGGTCTCGCGGTACCACCCTTGTTTTTGAGAATACAAATTCCCAAACACTCAAAATGATAACGGCCATTAACCGGTTAATTGCATGATTTAAGTTAGCCTACATTAATTAACAGCTCTAGAAGTGAATTCAATATTTTATTTATTGGTTAGTTTCAGTCTAGCTAACCATCCCTTTAAATCCAAGAAAAATATCTACTATTTTCTGTCTAAGCCTTTATTCTATATTCATAGTTTAAAGGTATCAAAGCCTATCGTCAAGTCTTACTCGCAATCTTTAAGTGTATACCACTTTTCTGACCATGTATGGACGCTATCCATCATATTTTTCATGTCTTTTCCTTGTTCAGTAAGCTCATAAAAACTACGACTAGTTTCACCGATGGCGACTCTTGAGATAATATTAGTATCTTCAAGTTCTTTTAAACGTTCAACTAATACACGGTCACTGCATTTATCAACCTTTTGAGCTAATTCTTTAAATCGTTGAGGTCCTTCATCCAATAAAACGTTAATAATTAAACCGTTCCATTTTTTACCTAATATTGAAAAAGTTTTTTCAAATTTAGGACACATTTCATAATTTGTTTTTTCTTGAACAACTTGCATAATTAACCCCTCCTCAGTTACTTTATTACTATATTTTATCATTAACTAACAAAAAGTAAACAAATTGGTTCGTTTTCGAAAAAACAAAAAGGATAAGCCTGTAGGCCTATCCTTTTTAAAACTATTTTAAAATTGCAATTAATTGCTGAAAGCTATGTTTTGATTTATTTTTTAACGGTGATGAAACTTCACTTGTTGCTTCATATTTATCAACCATGGTTACAATATATCCCTCTGGATATTTAGGTGGTGCAACAGTAGCACCCCACATATGTTTCATGATGATATCTTTTTCTAAATCAGATAATGTCGTTAACTTCTCTGCATTTCTAATAGCGATACGCGGATGAATCCAAGCATGTGTACCGCGATCGAATTTAGTTGTACGCCAATCGTAGTAAAATAAATCATGTAATAATCCGGCCCTTGCCGTTGCTTTTGCATTTAAATGTAATCTTTTAGCGATACGATAACTGTCATAGGAAACTGAGATTGAATGTTCTAATCGAGTAGAAAAATGATGTTGTGTATATTCACTTAATCTTTGAACTTCTGGTTTTGCCAAAAGGTCTCCAACATAACTCATATATAATTCATCATCAAGATACGAATCTTTTTTCATATACTAGTACGCCCCCAAAATATTTTTTCCTATCTCCATCATAACTGATTGAGCACCTATTGCAAGCGCAATCAGTTATCTTTAGTAAATCGTAATAATTTCACCAAATATCATAATTAAGCTTTAAGATGAAACATTAGTACACCTGCAGCAATAGCGACATTTAACGATTCAGCACGACCTTTAATTGGAATATATAAATTAGCATCCGTTTCATTTAACAGGTCATTACGCATCCCGTTACCTTCATTTCCCATAATTAAACCAAAATTATCTGTAGCAGAAATCTCACGATAACTAAGTGCATCTTCATTTAATTCAGAACCATAAATAGCAATATTATTTTCTTTGAATAAGGTAGTAACTTCCATTAAATCGGCATCCACTAATTGAACATGAAATTGGCTTCCCTGCATCGAACGTAAAACTTTAGGATGATGACTATCTGCACTACCCTCACCAAAAATGACACCTGTTAAACCGGCAGCATCGGCAGTTCTAACCATTGTTCCAATATTTCCTGGATCTTGAACACCATCTAGCATTAACCAGCCACCAGTTAAATGGTCAACTGATAATTGTTGATTTTCTTCCATCTCAGTTACCGCGTAAATACCTTGTGGCGTACTCGTGTCAGCAAGATATAAACTAACTTCAGATGAGATTTCTACTTGCTCAATTGTCGTATCGGCTATTTCATCAAAATATCTAAAATCATTAGTAACAAGCAAATATTCAATTTTTGTGTTTGCCATGAGTGCTTCTTTAACTAAATGCCAGCCTTCTAAAAGGTATTTATTTTCCTTTTTACGACCTTTTTTAGTTTGTAATTTTTTCCAGTATTTAATCTTAGCATTCTGTGTTGAATTAATTTTTTCCATAAATGTACCCCTCTTACTATTGGAAATAATTATAGCATATTTAAAATAGCATTAGTTGGTCATTATCATCTTTTCCAGTTATAATGAAAGCAATAAATGCCTATATCTACTTTATAATATGGAGGGATTACATTATGAGTGCTATTCAAATAACTGTTTTTGGTCGCGTGCAGGGTGTTGGCTTCAGATATACGACGAAGAGATTAGCCGATGATCTAGGCATCTACGGGTCAGTACAAAATAATTTTGATGACAGCGTCACAATTAAAGCAAGTAGTTCAGATAATACCCAATTAGAAAAATTTATTCAAAAAGTTAAAAATTCACCTACACCAGCCGGTAAGGTGACTGATTATAAAGAAACCTCCTTAACTAATTATATGCCGACTGCCTTTACCGTTATTTACTAATTACGATTTATTTATAGCCCATTGAAATCCCCCTATATTTAAAGTATAGTAATCGATATAGTCACTTTAAGAGGGGAAAATATATTAATGAAAAAGATTAAACGTTTAACAATGCTCCCAATATTCATGGCGCTTGTCCTGTTCCTATCGGGATGCGTCCGCAGAGACAAGAATGGTAATCCTTTTGGGATGGTTTACGACTATTTAGCAAAACCAACTCAGGGATTGCTTGACTGGTTATCCGCTCATCTAGGTAACAACTACGGTCTAGCAATTATCGTTATCTCAATCGTCATTCGCTTGGCACTTATGCCAATGATGATTAATCAATCGAAAAAAGCGACCGTTCAACAAGAAAAAATGGGTTCGATTCAACCACAATTAAAAGTCATTCAAGAACGACAAAAAAATGCTAAAAGTTCAGAAGAAAAAGCAGCTATCAGTCAAGAAATGATGGCACTTTATAAAGATAACAACGTCAGCATGACTGGCGGAATTGGCTGCCTACCATTATTAGTTCAAATGCCAATTTTTGCTGCGCTATACGCTGCAATCTTATATTCTTCAGAATTAAAGGATGCTGTCTTCTTTAGCATTAAATTAGGTACACCATCAATTATCTTTACTGTGCTATGTTTCATTGTGTATTTGGGTCAAGGATTCATTTCAACAATTGGCATTCCGCCAGAACAAAAGAAAACAATGCAAACAATGTTAATTGCTAGTCCAGTTATGATGGTCTTTGTTACAATGAGTGCGCCAGCAGGTATTGGTCTCTACTTCTTCATCGGTGGCCTCTTCGCTTGTGTTCAAACATTTATAATTATGTTAATGCGTCCTAAGATTCGTCGCGAAATTCAAGCTGAACTTGCTAAGAACCCACCAATTGTTAGAGAACGTTCAACAATTGATGCTGTTGAAGAAACAGTGGAACAAACAATTGATAATGTTGAAGATAATCTTTCAAATGTAGCAAAAAATAATCGTAATCGTAATGCTGGTAAACAAAACCGCAAATAAAGATTAACCATTAAAAAAAGCTTACCATTCTTAGAATTGCTCTAAGAATGGTAAGCTTTTTTTATTATACTGTCTAAATTTTTGTATTGCATTTCAACACTAGTCTCTTCTTATCTTTTCGGTTGGTTTAGTAGTAGCTAGAGGCAACGAAATTCTGAATATTGAACCACGCTTCTCAACACTTTCTACCACTAATGTTCCTTTATAACCCATAATGAGTTTTTGTGCGATTGATAATCCAAGACCATTACCGCCTTTATCACGACTTCTAGCTTTATCAACGCGATAGAAGCGATTAAAAACATTTTTTAAGTCATCTTTAGAAATTCCTTCACCAAAATCTTGAATAGCAATTTGAACCATTTTCATATCTTTTGATGCTGAAATATGAATTTCTTTTCTTGTTTCTGAATATTTAACGGCATTATCCATTAGAATAATTAAAACTTGTTCTAAGTGATTATGCGATATTTTTACCAAACTTTCTCCATTAAAATCTTCATCTAAAATAAACGTAAAATCGGGATGTATCATTTTAAAATCATTGAAAATTTGTAAAACAACTAATCGGACATCAACTAACTCATTTTTAAATGTCATCTCTACTTGTTCAGCTCTTGATAAATCAAGCATTTCTTGAACTAAACTCTTCATACGATTAATTTCTTGCAAAGATGCTTCAATCGACTCCGCTAGAACTGCCGGATCATCTTTACCCCACCTGTTCAATAATTCCATATGACCTTGAATTATTGCTACAGGGGTTCTTAACTCATGTGAGACATCTTCAACAAATTGTTGCTGTTGATCAACGTAGCGCTCCATCCTATCTAGCATACTATTGAACAAGTCCGCCAAATCAGATAACTCATCATTTCTATGCATATCTGGGACACGTACATGTCCAATTGGTGTTTCGCCTTCATTAATAATATCAATAGTTTCGTTCACTACTTCAATCGGTCTCAGTAACCAAGATGCCAGGATATACCCTAATATAGCACTACCAAAGGTTGCCGTAATAATTAAAACAATAAAAATTAGAATTAATTTATTACTAATTTTATGGTAATTTTCTAAAGCATTAGTTACTTGTGCATACCCGATTTTTTTGCCAGTTTTAGATGAATAAATAGCTCTTCTAGCAACATATCCATTTGCGCCATCAATTGTTTGGCTAGTAAACGTCATTTTATTTTTTTTAACAAATGGTACGTTTAAATTTCTTGAAGCAAAAACTTCTTGTTGCTTCAAATTATAAACACCTACTGCAATATTTTCTCTTGATAAATTAACAATTACTGCATTTGAGTACAAGTTATTTTCGTCTTTATCTGGTCGAGAATCTGCATTTATCGGTTTTAAATGTTGTGCAGTACTTGAAATTGTTAAGTCTTGATTCTCACGACTTAACTGTTGCGTCACCGTTCTTAAAGTATCTTGTACATCTTTTTTTTCTTTATCTAATAAAACGCCACTAAAACTCTGAAAAATAAGCGCAGAAAAAACGGCAAATATAAGTAAAACACCTATTGCCGTTCCTAATGCCCATTTCCATTTAAGTGACATACGTCTTACTTCTTTTGGATGCTGGGTTATTTTTTTTCTCATGATCTCATTACGTACCCTGTTCCTCTGACCGTTTGAATATAACTTTCTTCACCGCTACGATCTATTTTATTTCGTAAGTAACGAATATAAACATCCACAACGTTTGTTTCAACTTCTGATTCATATCCCCAAACTTTAGCTAATAAAACATCTCTAGCTAAAACAACATTAACACTTTCCATTAAAGCTAAAAGTAGTTCATATTCACGTTTGGTTAGCTCAATAACTTCTTCATCACGACGAACAACACGATTTTCTTTTTCAATTGTTAAATCACGGTAAGTGACAGTTGTCTGTTTTGCAACATTTTGTTCACCCTCTATATCAATACGACGTAACAATGCACGTAAACGCGCCAATAATTCTTCGATTGCAAATGGTTTAACAATATAATCATCTGCTCCATGGTCTAAGCCAGATACGCGGTCAATAACTGAATCACGAGCCGTCATCATAATGATTGGTGTATTTTTAACTTGTCGTACACGGCGACAAACCTCAAGACCATTTAATTCAGGTAACATTAAATCAAGTAGAATTGAATCCCAATCTTCATTTAAAGCAGCTTCTAGACCCGTTCGCCCATCAAAATGAACCTCAGTTTCAAATCCTTCATGTTGTAATTCTAATTCAACAAAGCGCGCTAAATTTTTTTCATCTTCAATTATTAGAATACGACTCATATTTTCATGATCTCCTGTTAGTTTTATTTTATTTTCTCATCCATATACACACAATTTTTAACCGATATCTTACTTTTCTTATTCTACCATTAAATGATATTCTTGCATACACTTTGCACTGCTCAACTCATATAGGTATTCAAGCACTTTTTAACCGTTTTTTTAATATATTATTAACTAAAAGAGTAATAAAATTAATATAACAAACCGTTAACTTTAAAAAATATATCATTAACGCTTTATTAAAATGAAAACTAAAAATTGGAATTAGTTATTCGATACCAGCAGCTTTAATCAGTAAAACCGATAATTCAATTATAAATTTTGCCATTTCAAT
This sequence comes from Dellaglioa sp. CoH-55-MRSF-9, assembly GCF_056782155.1. Next base: position 277,063 of record NZ_JBXAYG010000002.1, read on the forward strand.
TTCTTTTACAACGTTAACACGGATTTCTCCATTCAGCATACTCAAAATAACTTCTTCAAAAACCTTATATGAAAAGGTTTTATTCTCTGACAAAATAATTCCACCAAACCACATTATATTTTCTAAGTGTGCCGTTAAGTTAGGATATTAGAATATCGAAATTATACCTTAGCGTCTTAAAAAATAGTTACGGATTATCTTATTCCATACTACCTCATTGGTTAACTATTAAAGTTTTTTCCTTTATTTCAACTAAGAACACAATAAAACCCCTTAAGTTAGATTTTTCTCCAACTTAGGGGGTTCCACTTCAAATAGATAAAATTATCCCAAATGCTTCTTTTCCGTTATATACTTATACTTATATTTTATTTACCATTGGCAAAATAACTTTACTTCAGGTAATTTATGACAATAATTCCATGAACCGTTCAACTCTTTCTGGATCATTATGATCAAAGAAGGCAGATTCTTGTTTGTCTAAGGCAGTAATAGTTGCCATGTCTTCCACTGTTAATTCAAAATCAAATATGTCGATATTTTCTGCCATTCGTTCCGGTCTCACAGATTTAGCAAGTGCTACAATACCACGTTGCATTAACCATTTTAGAATAACTTGTCCAACTGATTTACCGTATTGTTTACCAATTTTTGACAATGTTTCATTTTTAAATAAGTCTAACCGGCCTTCAGCAAAAGGTGCCCATGCTTCCATTTGAATGCTTAATTTTTCATGATAGGCTTCATCCGTTAAACGTTGATTCCATGGGTTCACTTCTATTTGGTTAACTTGAACTTTAGCCACACCATTCATATGAGAGAATTCTATTAATTTTCCGATATCAAAGTTAGACACCCCAATAGCACGTATTTTCCCAGCAGATTGTGCGGTAGCTAAAGCGCGCCAAGCACCATATACATCACCGTATGGTTGGTGAATCAAGAATAAGTCTAGATAATCTAACTGCATTCTTTCTAGTGATTCATCAATTGCCTTCATCGCCTTTTCTTCACCAACATGTTGGATAAATAATTTGGTTGTGACAAACAACTCTTCTCGTGTCACTAATCCTTCAGTGATCGCTCTTTGGATAGCTTCCCCAGTTTCAACTTCGTTTCCATAGGCAATCGCTGTATCTAGTAATCGATATCCTACTTTAATCGCTTGATAAACTGCCTCTGCAGTTTCTTCTAAAGGAATTTGATACACGCCAAAACCTAGTTGTGGCATTTTCACTCCATTATTTAATGTAACTGTATTCATTTAAATCGCTCCCTTTTTATTTAATATACTAAGTTAAACACTTGGAGTGCACTCAGAGTCAAGGATTATGCTATATTATTTTAATATTTGTTTATTTTTCAGCTTTAGGCTACTATTACTATAAGTATTTTAGATTACATATAAGGAGAAAAAGCGATGACACCTATTATCACACTTTGCACAATTAATGACTTAGAAATATTACAAAAGATTAGCATTGAAACTTTTACTGATACTTTCGCTGCAGATAACGATCCAAAAGATTTACAAGATTTTTTGGATACCGCTTATTCTTTACCACAATTAACGAGTGAATTAAATGATCCAAATGCATTCTTTTACTTCGTACATGTTAATGATGAGTTAACTGGATATTTAAAATTAAATATTAACGACGCACAAACTGAAGATGACTTTCCGAACGGCTTAGAAATCCAACGAATTTACATTCGCAAAAATCACAAAAAAATGGGATTAGGTCAACTTCTATTTGAAAAATCTAAAGAGGTTGCCAAAGAATTTAAAAAAGATCAACTTTGGTTGGGAGTTTGGGAACATAATAAACCTGCCCTCTCCTTTTATGAAAAACAAGGCTTAACAAAACATAGCCAACATGATTTTGTTTTAGGCGATGCTATCCAAACCGATTTTATTTTAGTTCTAAACAGTAGTGACTCCAAAAATTAGCCTTTTTATAGAGTGGGAAAATCCACTCTATTTTTATACAAATAATTCTTTATATTTTCGGGATTCAATAGATTTTTTCAGCCTAATTTTTCTTTCATATCCATAAACTAACGTCTTAACGTTAATCCCAATGTGACATATTCATAACGTTCATCTAATAATTATTTTCATATACTATTATAAAGTTTAATAGTAAAATTGTATTGATATAGAGTATGTCCATCATAATCTAATTACGCAATATTTCACTAAAAATATTATTTCTGGAGGATTTTCCACATGAGTATCTTTTTCGCTCTCTTATTTATTACTACTTTTATCACATTTTTGGTATATGTTATTAAATTTATTATCGCAAAAATTAACAAAAAGGATACTAATCATGCAAGAAAATTAATATTATTTAGTTTCCTAATCTCATTTATTTTACTCGTTCTAATTGGTATCACTGCACCTTCTTCAAGTAGAAATGCTAGTGTCAAAGAATCTAGTTCCGCCCAATCAAGCTTTCTGTCTTAAAAAGATTACCAACATAACTTTTATTACTGAGACAATTTTTATTGCTTATTTTACATTACAAAAATCTTTGGAGGAACACGTATTATGAACGTTTTATTTGCACTTATTTTTTTTATTTCAATATATTTTATTATTTACTACACAGTTAAAAGATTTATGACAAAAACTAAAAATCCAAATATATACACTAAAATCAAGAAACGGGTTTGGTACCCTACTGCTGTACTGATCATTTCACTTGTAGGCATTGGGATGACTAGTCAGGCCGAACCAACTAAAAAACAATCGCCCCTTACTACCGTAACAAAAGTTGGCTCTGCCGATAAGAAAAAGGCAGAGTCAAAATATGAATCTATAAAAAAAGAAGTTTCTTCAAAAGAATCTGAAGCTGAATCATTGAGTAAAAAATTAAATGAGAAAGAATCTAAAGCCACTTCTGAAAAAGAAAGTGAATCTAAAGCTAAATCTAAATCTGAAAGTTCTCAAAGACTAGCTGCAAAAAAAGAACAAGAACATTTTAACAGCGTTCAAAAAGAAAATAATTCTACATCTACGGATTCATCTAACGCAGATTCTGTTACTACTGGCGGAGGATCCATCATCGGTAATACTAATTCTAAAATTTACCATACTCCCGGTCAAACTGGTTATAAAATGAGTAAATCAAATGCGATTACTTTCCAAACAGAACAAGCCGCTCAAGATGCTGGATATAGAAAGGCGAAAAAATAATGAAATCAACTAATCATTTATTAATACGTGTTCTAATTTTATCATTCACTTTTATTGGTATCAGTAACACGACTACCGTTTTAGCAAAATCTGATTCACATGTTACTTACGACTATACTGCCAAAAAGCAAGCAGAAGAAATTAATAATAAAGTTGATAAAGAACAAGTGAAATTAGACAAACTTAACAAAGAAATCAAAGAATTAAAAAATAAGTTAGCTAAATATGATAGTAAAGATTCTTCAAAAAAAGAAACAACTAAAAAATCTAAGACACTTGATTTATCATCTCTAAACTATAGTGATAAATCTGAAATAGAAGTTAATAATAATATTCCTACTTTCAGCGAAAGCACCCTATCTACTAGTAAAGGTACTTGGGAAGCGTACAGCAACCTAGATTCTCTGAATCGTGCTGGAACCGCCAATGCAATGTTAAGTAAATCTTTAATGCCTACCGCGAAACGCGAAGGGTTAACTTGGAACCCTACTGGCTGGAAAAATAAACGTATTAGTAACGGATGGTTATATAATCGTAGCCATTTAATTGGTTATCAATTATCAGGTCAGAACAATAATCCAAAGAATTTAATTACGGGTACTCGTGAACTGAATGCACCTGAAATGCTTGCCCATGAAATGGATATAGCTACTTACCTTAAAGAACATCCTAATAACTATATTAGATACCGCGTTACTCCAATATTCAGAGGAGATGAACTTCTTGCTCGTGGCGTACAAATGGAAGCTCAATCTATTGGTAGCTCCTCAATTAAATTCAATACTTACATTTTTAATGTAGAGGCCGGTGTTACTCTTAATTATAGGGATGGTACTAGTACACTAAATTAAACAAATAGATAACGGGCGTATAGATACTTCGAGTGGGTTCAATTCCCACTGCTCGCTTTTTACTATAAAAATATTTGGAGGAATTTGTGTTATGAATAAAAAAATAACAATAGTCGGGATTACTGCCATCACACTACTTTCACTAACTGCATGTGGGAATAGCAAGAATACAAGTAAGGATTCTTCATCTTCTGAGGCTGCATCATCTAGTATTATAAAAGCTAAAAAGGAATCAAGTAAGAAAGAGTCCATAAAAAAAGCAACTTCCGAAAGTAAAGCATCATCAGAATCATCTGCTCAAGCATCTAGCATCTCAGCTGCAAGTTCTTCAATTACCGCAGCTGAAAGTTCTATTGCCGCAAGCTCTTCTAGTATTGAGGCTGAGAAAAATAACGTTACTACCACTGAAAAATCTACAAGTTCATCTACATCAACTAAGATGACGCAATCAAAAGCTGAATCACTTGCTTTAAGCTATTTTAAATCATTCAATAATGAGACAAGCGACTGGGAACCAAAAGTTAAATCAAGCGATACTTTAGATAAAGGTAATAAATATATTGTATCCGTCTTCGATACTGAAACACACATGGTAGAATTTGACGTCAATAAATCTACTGGAAAAGTCACTTCTCCAAATTTAGGATATCAACGTTAATTTTTAAAGAGTGATAACAATTTTGTGTTTGTTAATTTTACATGGAGTCGGTACCTCCTTTAACAGCATTGAAGATCTACTTGGTCATTCCAATGTAAGGATTACCCAAATCTATATAACAGTAACTTCAAAACTATTACAATATTTAGATACTTAACTCAAACGTAACCAAAAGCGTAACCAAAAGAAAAAAAGGCCTATCTAACAACTTTTAAATCGTTGTTAGATAGCCTTTTTTAGTATATTTATTAACTTTTTTTATTGTTCAGTATACCAAGTATAGTGGAATGAACCTGGTTTATCAGTACGTTCATACGTATGAGCACCAAAGTAATCACGTTGTGCTTGAATTAAATTAGCAGGTAAAACTTCTGAACGGTATTGATCGTAATACGTAATTGCTGCACTGAATCCAGGAACTGGAATACCAGCTTTAACAGCAATACCAACGATATCTCGAACTGATTCTTGATATTTTTTAACAATATCTTTGAAGTAACCATCTAATAAGATGTTATTTAAATCAGCTTTTTCGTCAAATGCGTCAGTAATATTTTGTAAGAAACGGGCACGAATGATACATCCAGCACGCCAAATCTTAGCCATATCACCAAAGTTTAAATCCCATTCATAATGTTCTGAGGCAACACGTAATTGTTCAAATCCTTGTGCATAACTCATGATTTTACTAAAGTATAATGCTTCACGAATTTTTTCAATTAATTCTTTTTTATCTAATTCACCTAATTTAACTTCTGGTTTAGGTAAAACTTTACTTGCTTCAACACGTTCTTCTTTCATTGCTGAAATGTAACGTGCATAAACAGATTCAGAAATAACTGACTGAGGAACACCTAATTCAAGTGCACTCTGTGATGACCACTTACCAGTACCTTTATTTCCAGCACGATCGAGGATAACATCAACAATAGGTTTACCAGTGCCTAAATCATCTTTACGTGTTAAGATATCAGCAGTAATTTCGATCAAGTAACTATCCAATTCACCTTTGTTCCAGTCAGAGAAGATATCAGCGATTTCATCAACTGAGAGGCCTAATAAATCTCTTAACAAATGATATGATTCAGAAATTAATTCCATATCACCATATTCAATTCCATTATGAACCATCTTAACATAATGACCAGCACCGTTAGGACCGATATAAGTCACACATGGTGTCCCATCGCTAGCTTTAGCAGACATTTCCTCAAGAATTGGTGCAACAAGGTCATATGCCTCTTTTTGGCCACCTGGCATCATTGATGGTCCTTCAAGTGCACCAATTTCGCCACCTGAAACGCCCATTCCAATAAAGTTAATTCCAGAATTATCTAATTCTGCATTACGGCGTACTGTATCTTCAAAGTAAGTATTACCACCATCAATTAAAACATCACCTTTATCTAAGAATGGTAATAGTTCTGCAATAACAGCATCAGTTGGTTTGCCAGCTTTTACCATGATAATAATTCTTCTAGGTTTTTCTAATGAATCTGCAAAATCCTTAATTGAGTAGCTGGGTACTAATTTTTTTTCTGAGTGGTCTTTCATAACTTGCTCAGTTTTAGCTCCCGTTCTATTATAAATAGCTACCGTACGGCCACGACTCTCAGCATTCAATGCGAGATTTTTACCCATAACAGCCATTCCAATAACACCAATTTGTGCTTTATCCATTATAATACCTCCTACATTTCTTTAATTTTTTGTGAATCAAAAACCATGTAATCTAAGAAAGTATCAGCTACCGACTTTGTCAATAAACCCATTTAACTTTCAACGTCAATTATACACTAGACATCAAAAATTCCTATCTATTTTACCTTTTTTTGTTATACTGATTTCAGGAGGTCTTTCAAATATGAAATTAGTTGAAGTACAAGAATTATATTATGCCATCGATACTTTTTTATACAGTCGCGCAAAAGCAGAATTTTCTAACAATATCCCTACTTTTGACTTAGTTGTCCAAGTTAACGACAAATTATTAACGGCCGATTTTTTAGATTTAAAAGATAGTCGAATTCAAATTTATAGTACCACAAGTCAGCACACTATCGCATCTCAGTCAATTCCTTACGAAAATGACAGTAGTAATGCTTTCATCAGTCCGATAAGAAAAACAATCTTTAAAAATTATCGTTCCGAATTTTCAGGCTGGTCTAATCTTAGTAACAAACCAGAGTTATTACTTCTAGATTTGATAGATTTAATTAAATCTATCAAATCGCCCACTTTTAAGGCTGTTAAAACACCGGCTAAAAATGTAACTTATATTGAAAGCCATGCCAAATTACCTTTTCAATTTTTTGATCCAGAGACAGACTTCAAAATTATAAGTTTGAAAATTAGTGAAAAAAAATAAGATTCAATTGAATCTTATTTTTTTTGTACAGAAAAAGCCTTAACACCATGGTTGTTAAGGCTTTTTACTTAATGTAGATTTAGTTGTTTACTTTTACGACTTCTTTTCCGTCATAAAAACCACAGCTAGGACATACATAATGTGATTTTCTTAATTCGCCACAGTTAGGGCAAGCGCTCATACCTGGGACAGTTAACTTGTAATGCGTACGACGCATTCTCTTACGTGTTTTTGATGTTTTACGTGCTGGTACTGCCATTATCAAACACCTCCTTTAAAATTATCCAAAACTTTTAATAAAAGTATTGTTATGTTTATTCCTCTTCAGAACCATCATTATCAAAAAAATTTTGTAATGAGGCAAATCGAGGATCAACTTTTTCTTTTCTAACCTGTACGAGTTTATCTTCAGTAAGAACTTCCCAGTCGTCTCCGGTTGGTAAATCTTCTGCTTTTCTCTCATCATCAGTCAGTATCTGCATCGGAATCTGTAATAACACATTATCCTCTATCACAGAATTCAAATTGAGCATATCTTCTTCCAAAATAATTACAACATCATTTTTATCAAACCGTTCAAGTGCTTTATCGCGATAGCCTACATAAAATTCATCAACTGAAAAATTTAATGGGACATCGACACTCTTTAATGATCGTGTTGATGGCATTTCAACTGTTAAACTAACGTTAAAATGACCAATGACATCTTGATGATCTGCTGACAGAATGCCCGTAACATGGACTTCTGAAACAGCTGTAATTGTTTTGTTGCGCAGCATTAATCCTTCGGAAAGGTTTAACATTTCGTCAACTTGAAGTGGTTCATCACTTTGTTTTTTTAACTCAACTAAGGACCATTTCATGCAAATATGCCTCCTAATGCAACGCTTATGATTATACCTGTGATTAAAAACATTGTCAATGGTATATCCTTGACAGTATGTTAATTAATTTGTTTAGGTCTTCTAAAAAGATCCGATTTTTTATGACTAACTAGCCCATAAATAATTCCTGCTCGATAATCTAATTGGTAAAGTCCCTCTTTATCCTTTTTACTAATTTTTGTTATTATAGGATATGGCACTTCCTTTTTTAAATGATTAAGCAGCGTTTGACCTTTTTTTGAGAACCCTAAGACATGATAATAAGGCTGCTTATATTGTTTGTCAATTTCATTTTGCTTTATTTGTAACAAAATATAAGTTGCTAGTCTTGAGATTTTTGTATAAGTTACTCGTTTCGACTTAACGGCTTGGACCCAATCATCAAAATTAGCCTCGTCAGGCAACTTTTCGTACTGCTGCAACAAACGATACTCAATACCCTCAGACATGCCATAAATCGACGATAATTGACCTGGTGTTGATAGACTCAACTGATATCGAAGATATGGCCAAAAATCTGTCCAATCGGCCCATCTTTCATTTTCTGAATCAAGTCGAGTTTGATTAGGAACAACTTCTACAATCGATTCTTGATGTTGAACTGCTAATCTAATTGCTGTTGCACTTGTAATTTTTTGAGTATCAACAAATTTTGTTTCATGGTAATCAGCCTCTATACGTTGAATCGGACATAACTGGATTTCGGCTTTTTCGGCTATGCAGGCTTCAGCATAAGCTAAACCTAACAAATCATTAGGCCGATTAATTTGAACACCTGTTTTTTCAAAAACAGCTCGTTGATATTGTGTGGCATACGTTTCATTAAACTGATTAAACTCACTATCTAACGTTTGAATTTCAGTTGCGATAGTCATAAAATCCAAATCAGGATGTTCAGCACCAAAAACAAGTCTGGTTATCTTTAATCCGGCCAATAATTTAATGGCACCTTGAGCAAACAAATCAGCCGGTTGAACAGAAAATGCAACGGGTAACTCAACTATTAAATCAACACCAGATTGCAATGCTTGCTCCGTACGGCTCTCTTTATCAAGTGCAGCTGGAATACCTCTCTGTAAGAATTGTCCGCTCATAAGGGCAATAATCGTCGTATCAGGATACTTTTCTTTTATTTGATTAATCTGATACAAATGTCCGTTATGAAACGGATTATATTCAACAATAACCCCAGTCGTGTCCAAGTAACTCACTCCTATTTATCGCAGACAAAAAATAGTCTTGTTGTTTTATCATCAACTTGACTTGTGCCAAAATCAGCCGAAATTTTAATATTCTTAAATCCAGCATTTTTTAACAATTCAGTATACGTATTAACTGAATATGTTCGTTCATGATGGTCCTCAGTTAGACGTTCAAATTGACAGTTAGTATCATTTTTGACAAAAAAAGTTAATTCATGAACGACACTGTGTGGCTCTTCATCTTTAAATGTTGACCACAAAAAAGCTTGATCATCATCCTGATAGTTGTACATATAACCTGGATAAATCTCATCCGTTTGATAGGTTGAGATAACATCAAAAATGAATCGACCATTTTCTTGTAGTAATCCATGAATTGATTTAAAAACGTTTCCTACAGCATCAGCGTCAGGTAAATAACAAAATGAGTCAGCAAAACAAGTTACCGCATCAAATTGTGGTAACTCTGCCTCTTCCAAATTCATCATATCACCTTGTACTAAAGGCAAGGATACATTCGCATCCTGTGCGTGTTGGTCAGCAATTGATAACATTTCTTCAGATAAATCTAAACCAACGACTGAATAACCAGATTGCGTTAAAGCAATTGCTAATTGACCTGCACCACAAGCTAATTCAAGAATTTCAGTTTTCTTATCAGGAACTTGTGTTTCGACAAATGTTTGCCAAGAATCATATAAATCAGGATCCATTAATTGATCATACAATTTTGAAAAGGTGGTATAAATCATTATTCTTCAATCCATGCTGATAAATCTACAGATGCGCCTTCAGACCAGAATTTTTCAAGATCATAAAATTCACGTGATTCAGTTTTAAATACATGCACAATTAAATCTCCAAAATCTAATAAAACCCAACTAGTTGAATTACGTCCTTCAATACGACGGACTTCAACACCTGCTAGTTCTTCTTGATCTTGAATTTCTTTGACGATAGCCTTAACTTGGTGAGCTGAGTCAGCTTGTGTCACCATGAAATAATCAGCTAATAGACTAATTTCATGGACATCAATAGCCACCGTCTTTTCGCCACGTTTACTGTCAGCAGCCTTAACTGCGATTTCTAATTTTTCTATACTATTCATTATTACTCCTCTATTCTGCGACCCATTTATTAAAGGTCAAAATTGTTTTAGGATACACTCTTTTATTGGTATTAATTAAATAACTTAGTGTATGTTTTGTTTCAAATCCAACAGCTGCATCCAAACTTTCAAATGCTTTTTTTCGTGCTTCAAGAACGCCAGAGAACGTCCTACCTTCTTCGATGAAATCAGCGACGTAGACAATTTTATCCAACAAATCCATCTCAACATCGCCTGTCGTATGCTTCACAATTGATGTTAAAATTTTATCATCTGTAATACCTAATTCATCATGTATCAACTCTGCGCCAACAATTCCATGCCAGATAGCATTCCCCCAATTTAATAAATCAGGATCCATATGTTTTTGCTTAATTGTTCTGATAAAGGTGTCATCTGTCCGCTCCTTGGCATAATCATGAATAAGTCCAGCAATACTTGCTCTTTCAATATCACCATTATTATTTTGAGCAAGTTCAATTGCAGATTTTTCAACATTTAACACATGCTGAAATCTTTTTTCACTCAAAGTTTCCTTCAAAATCTGTACTAATTCTTCTCTAGTTCCACTAAAAAGATTATTAGAATAAACTAAATTATTCACGATACAACCCTTCTTTCTCAATATAATTTGAGACTGCCTTAGGTACTAAATAATTAATTGAACAGCCTTTTTTTATCTTATCTCGAATTTGTGTTGAACTAATATCAATTGTTGGTACATCAACCCAAAGTATAGGATACTGACTTGTTTGTTCAAATCCCGTTCGTTTAACTCCAACAAAATGTACTAATTTTACTAATTCATCAATACGAGACCATTTCGGTAAATAATCTACCATATCGCCGCCAATAATAAAATAGTAATCATTTTCCGGATGAGCTGCTTTTAAAGCAACCACAGTGTCATAGGTGTAGCTAATACCACCGCGATTAATTTCAGTATCTTCCAGCTTAAACTTATCGTTATCCGCGATACTTTGATTAACCATATCAAGGCGATACTTTGCATCAATTGCTTCCTTTTTATCCACATGTGGTGGTGTTGCATCCGGCATAAATCGAACTTCACTTAATCCTAATTGCTGACAAACTTGATCAGCAATTATTAAATGACCTAAGTGAGGCGGATTAAACGTACCCCCGAGAATTCCAACACGCTTTTTCGTATTATCAAGAATGGGTTTAGTCTTAAATTTCGTAACTAAATTAATTTCTTTTAATTTTTGGACTTGAATAGTCAAGCTAAAAACCTCCTCAAAATTTTAAATTAAGCGAGTAAATTAACTTTGTCAGAGATATCTCGATTTTCGACATCTGTTGCTGCTTGATAAAGCACTAATGTATGACCAATCACTTGAACAACTTGAATTGAACTATTAGATTCAATAAAAATACGAACTTCATTTGTATCAATTGTTGCATTTTGTAGCATGTTAATTTTGATTAATTCGCGTTTTTCAATTGCTTCGCGAATTTGGTTTAACCAGTTAGTAGACACGCCTTCTTTTCCAACTTGGAAAAGTGGACGTAAATGATGTGCCTGACTGCGTAGATATCTTTTTTGTTTGCCTCTTAATGTCATATGTTAGTTAACTCCTCTTATATCATTGCTTTACGTAAAAGAACCGAAACACCTTTTGGTGCCCAGCCAGCGACTTTAGCACCCTCATTAATGGTTACCCATCCAAGTCCGGCAAAAACTAAATCACTTTTTTGTGTTGCTTTAAATTCAAAACGAACTAATTCTGGGAAGTCGTTCATTTCATCATCTGTTGGTGGATTTAATAAACCACCAGCATGTTTCTCATAAAATTCACTTGCAGTCTCAGTTTTTGTTCTATGAATCATTAAATCATTATCAAGATAAACGACAACACCAGGAGTTCCCCCTGAAATGTAATCAAATCTTGCAACAGCCCCAAAGAATAATGTTTGGTTTTCATTTAACTGATAGACGCGTTGTTTAATTTCTTTTTGAGGAGAAACTAATCTTAGCGCCTTACCTGATAGATAATGAGCCATCTGGTCTTGATGAATAATACCTGGTGTATCAATTAAAGCTCGATCATCGTCCAATGGAATTTCAATCTTATCAAGCGTAGTTCCTGGGAATCTTGAAGTTGTAATCAGGTCTTGGACACCTGTTCTTTGTTTAATGATTTGATTAATCAATGTTGATTTACCAACATTAGTTACTCCAACAACGTACACATCACGGCCTTCACGATACTTTTCAATTAATTCTAATAATTCATCAATCGCAAAGTTTTTTGTTGCACTTGTCAATGCAACATCAATTGGTCGTAATCCTTGTAAATTAGCTTGTTGTCTCATCCAATCCTTTAACTTCGAACGTCTCAATGACTTAGGCAATAAATCAGCTTTATTTCCAACCATTAAAACAGGATTATCACCCACAAATCGATGTAATCCAGGAATTAGACTACCATTAAAATCAAAAATATCAATAACGTTGACGATTAATGCATCAGCACTACCAATTTGATTCAATAATTTTAGGAAATCATCATCAGTTAACTTAACGTCAGCAATTTCATTGTAATGTCGTAGTCTAAAACATCTTTGGCAATATAGTTCATTTGTTTCAAGTCCTTTTTTTACTGCGGATTTAGGTGTATAGCCTAATTCATCTACTTCTTCACTTTGAATTTTTGAGCCACAGCCAATACAAAAAAGATCTTCGTCAATTTCTGGTACTTCAATTATGTCAGTCATCCAATGAATTCCCCCATTTAGTTTTAAAATCGTGTTTTTTAATTAAGTGATTTTTAATTCTTTTTTCAATGAAACGATTAGGTTTTGTATTCCAAGCGTCTGATTCAACAAGTGGTTTAACCAATATACTTTTAATGCCCGCATTATTCGCAGCAGCAATATCAGTCATCAATTGATCACCTATTAAAACTAAATCTTGATTATTCATCTTAAATTCATTTTTAACTTGGTTAATTCCTTTTGTAAATGGTTTTAGAGCTCTGGAAACAAATGGTAATCCAATATGTTCCAGTGCCTTTTCAATACGTTCGTGACTATTGTTAGATACAACAATCACTGGAATTGAAGCCGCAGCTATAAGCTCTAACCAATTCTTCAATTCTGGGGTTCCGTTTGGGTTATCCCATGCAATTAATGTATTGTCTAAATCAGTCATAACAACTTTAATTCCATGATTTTGTAAATCCTCTGGTGTTAAATCATAAATTGATTCAACCATCCAAGTTGGTTTATATCTCTCAAGCATGTTAGCTACCTCAATTTTAGAATAATAATCTAAGTATAATGTACTTTCAACAAAATTGCATGTTTTCCATGAAAACAAATGAAATTAATTTTATTTTCTCATTTTAAAATAATAGAAACGAGTTATTTCAATTTTATATTGCTCTTTTTAAGATTATATTTTGTCTTATTAGTTACATAGACCATAATCATTGATATCACATAAAATTTTTTTGATTTCACTAAAAATAACATACTTAACTTATTTACAGAAATTTTATTAAAAAAAGAGGATACTTGACAATTGGTCAAGTATCCTCTTAAAAGTTATTATTTACTTAATGCTTTTTTAGCTTCTTCTGCAACAGCAGCAAATGCTGCTGAATCTTTAACAGCTAATTCAGCTAACATTTTACGGTTAACTTCAATTTCAGCTAATTTCAAGCCATGCATCATCTTGCTGTAACTTAAACCATTCATACGTGCTGCAGCGTTAATACGTGCAATCCATAGACGACGGAAGTTACGTTTTGTTTGATGGCGATCACGGAATGAATATTGGTACGATTTCATTACTTGTTGTTTAGCTACCTTAAATTGGATATGTTTTGATCCACGGTAACCTTTTGCTAATTTAAGCATTCTTTTGCGACGTTGACGTGTAACGGTTCCACCTTTAACTCGTGGCATGAAAATTCCTCCTTATTGAGCCATTTAAAAATGGCATCAATTGTCTAATTTATATTTATTATTTCATTTGTGAAAGCATTTGTTTGATACGCTTGTTATCTGATGCTGACACTGTAGTTGATTTGCTTAATTGACGACGTTGTTTCTTAGTTTTACCATGCATACGATGACTTGTATATGCTTTAGAGCGTTTTAAGCCACCATTTCCTGTACGTTTAAAACGTTTTGCTGATGCACGATGAGTCTTTTGTTTTGGCATAATCTAATATCCTCCTAATATAGCTTTACTTTTCAGCCTTAGGTGCAAGCATCATGAACATACTACGTCCATCCATCTTCGCTCTTGATTCAACTGATGCAACTTCTTTAGCTGCGTCAGCGAAGCGATTCAAGACATCACGTCCGATTTCTTTATGCGTAATTGCACGGCCTTTAAATCTAATTGATACTTTAACCTTATCACCTTTTGCAAGGAATTTTGAGGCATTTTTCAATTTTGTATTGAAATCGTTAATATCAATCGTTGGACTAAGTCTAACTTCTTTAACATTAACAATCTTTTGGTTTTTACGGGCTTCTCTTTGTTTCTTTTGTAATTCGAAACGGTACTTCCCGTAATCCATAATCTTAGCAACAGGTGGTTTTGAGTTAGCGGCAACAACAACAACATCTAAATTAGCAATTTCTGCCATATCTAGTGCTTCTTGTTTCGTTTTAACACCAAGTTGTTCGCCATCATCACCGATCAAACGAAGTTCCGATGCGCGGATACCTTCATTGACCATTTTGTCTACTTTATCAACTGCTATGGCAATGCACCTCCAAATTTTTTTGAGAAAAAACACAGAAAAACGGGCAACAATAATAAATTATCGCAGCCCGCTTGAAATCCATTTTAATTGGAATTTAATTTCAATAATATTCTGCCCAGAGACTCTTTGTCTCTTCAGGCGAGAAGCGGGAGCCTCTGCTTTTTCTTAACTTTTATATCATACCAACTTGAAGACTCATTGTCAAGCAAATTAAAATGAGTCTTTTTTATGCTTTACGACTATAGTTGGCAATTTCTTTTGTAATGTTGTTAATAAAATCTTCTTTTGTAAAGATATTTGAATCATCTTCACCATGTCGACGAACAGAAACTGTATTTTCAGCTACTTCATTATCACCGACAACTAAAATATAAGGTACTTTAGTAACTTGCGCTTGACGCATCTTATAACCCATCTTTTCGTTACGTTCATCAACCGTTACTCGTACACCACGAGCAACTAAGTTAGCACGTAAATCATGCGCATAATCGGCATGAAGATCGTTTTTAACAGGAATAATTGTTACCTGTTTAGGAGCCAACCAAGTTGGGAATGCTCCTTTGTACATTTCTGTTAAGTAAGCTGTAAAACGTTCCATCGTTGAAACAAGTCCACGATGAATCATAACAGGACGGTGTTCTTCACCATCATCACCGATGTATGATAATTCAAATTTTTCAGGCATCATGAAATCTAATTGAATTGTTGATAACGTTTCATCATTTCCTAACGCTGTTTTTGTTTGAACATCTAATTTAGGACCGTAAAATGCTGCTTCTCCTTCAGCTTCGTAGTAATCTAAGCCTAAATCATCCATAGCACCTTTTAACATACTTTGTGATTTTGTCCACATTTCATTATCATCAAAGTATTTCTCTGTGTTAGCTGGATCACGATAGCTCAAACGGAATGAATAGTCAGCAATCCCAAAGTCATCATAAACTTCCATCATTAAACGAAGGACGCTTTTAAATTCTTCTTGAATTTGATCAGGAGCAACGAAAGTATGACCATCATTTAATGTCATTTCACGTACACGTTGTAAACCAGAAAGTGCACCTGATTTTTCATAACGATGCATCATTCCTAATTCAGCAATTCTGATAGGAAGATCACGATATGAACGAATATGATGCTTGTAAACTTGAATATGTGAAGGACAGTTCATTGGACGTAACTCTAACTCTTCGCCATCACCCATGTCCATTGGTGGGAACATGTCTTCGCGATAATGGTCCCAATGACCAGAAGTTTTATATAAATCCAAGTTGGCTAAGATTGGTGTGTAAACATGATCATAACCATTTGAAACTTCCTTATCAACAATGTAGCGTTCAATCGTACGACGAATTGTAGCACCATTAGGTAACCAGTATGGTAATCCTGCACCAACTTTTGGATCTACAAAGAATAAATCTAAGTCATTACCAATTACTCGATGATCGCGTTCACGTGCTTCTTGACGACGAACTAATTCAGCATCTAAATCTTTTTGTTTAAAGAACGCTGTACCATAAACACGTTGTAACATCGGATTACTTGATTTACCTTGCCAATATGCACCAGCAACTGATAATAATTGGAAAATTTTAACATCAGCAGTTGAGCGTAATTGTGCGCCATCGCTTAAGTTAACGAATTCACCTTGTTTGTAAATTTCAACTTGTCCATTTTCATCAGTAGCTTCAACTACTAATTCAGCACGATATGGGTCACCAGCAAATAATTCAAGAGCTTCAGCTTTTGAAACTAATTGACGTTCAATTTTCAAATTTTCTTTAACAATTGATTTCATCTTATCTTGAATTTTCTTCAAATCATCAACGCTAACTTGTGTTTCACCATTATCTGTATCAAAATAGAAACCATTTTCAATATCAGAACTCATACCAAATTTCATACCTGGGTATAATTGTTGTAACGCATTAGCTAAAACTTGAGCAGCTGTATGCCATAAAACGATTAATCCGTCTGCAGATTCTTTAGTAACAATTTCGATAGCGCCGTCTGCCTCTAATGGACGAAGATAATCAACCAAAACACCATTGAATTTACCGGCAATTGATTTTTTAGCTAAACTAGGACTAATTGACTTTGCAACGTCTTCAGTCGTAATACCTGAATCAAACTCTTTAACTGCGCCATCTGGAAATGTAATATTTATTTTTGACATGTTAACTTCCTCCATTGTTTTAATATTTTTTGATACAAAAAAAGTCCCTAATACACAAATAAAATCGTGTATTAGGGACGTCGATTAACGTGGTTCCACCCAAATTCAAAGTTTTGCCGAAACAAAACTTTCTCCATAGATTTTAACGGATCCAATCCGACCTGATAAAAATCAGGCAACATTATGGAAGTGGTCATCACTTATTCTCTGCCAGAAAAGCTTTCAGCTATGCTTTCCCTCCCTGCGGACATAAAAAAAGAATGTAATCTTCCGTATCAATTTAATAACTATTTAACCATTTTTAGTGAAATTTAGCAACTATTATTCTTATTTAGGTCGACGATTTTTTCCAACAATCTTAACTTCTTTTGCTAAAAAGTGAATTCGTTCCATAATTCTTTTTGCCTTAAGAGGCTCGTCTTCACCCTTTTGACTAATACGTAAATGCTCATCTTCTAGTTGTTTCATCGAAAAATTAGAACTAAAGAAAGTTGGTAATTCTTCTTGCATGCGATATTGTAAAATAACACCTAAAATATCATCACGAACCCAACTAGACATTGCATCGGCACCAATATCATCAATCATTAAAATTTCAGATTTTTTAACAGCATTTAGCATGTCATAAACACGATTATCACTAATAGCATTTTTAATTTCAACTGCAAAACTAGGGAAATGCATTAAAGTCGTTTGGTATCCTCGACTTGCTAATTCATTGGCCATAGCACCTAAAAGATATGTTTTACCAACGCCAAAGCTACCATAAAAATACATTGCTTGGTGATAAGATTTAGGACTATCAACAAATGTTGTTATAAATTTTAAACTCTGGCTAAGTGCATCCCCACGTTCATCCATATCAAAGCCATTCATAGTCGCGTTTTTGATATCTTTAGACATACTCATTGATTTAACTCGCTTAGCTAATGCTCTACTTTTTTGAGCCTCGATAAAAGAATCTGTTGGTACATAGGAAACATCAATCATATGATTATTCAAAACCAATTGTGGCTTATAACCTGGTGCTATCATTCCTTTACCAAGAATAATTTTATTTTTTTCAGATAAGAATTCATACAATTTTGCATCAGCGCGTCGAATACTATCCTCTGTTAATTCAGCTTTATTTCTATCTAAAAAAGCGATGACATCTGAATCTTCATAAACTTTTCTCATTAAATCACGATAATTAACATTAGGATATCTTTCACTCAGGTTGTCCTTTTCAAGAAATTTTTTGATTTCTGTCCCTAAATCTTCCATCATTTTCCTCCTTTGGGTGCTGTTTTATTAAATTCAGCAAGTTGTCTTTTTAGTTCATCCTTATCAACTTTTACATCCACTTTTGGTGCTTGATAGTCATCTTTAGCCCAATCAGGCAATGTCTCTTTTTTAATTATTTTTCTTTGTCGTTGGTTTGACGCCTTAGTTTCAGTCTTTTTATTGTTAAATTGTCGAACCTGATTAATGGCTTCTTCAGGTGTCTTCACTTTTTGCTGTGACCAATCATTAGCCATAGTATCGACAAACGATTTATTAAGTGTTGATAAATCACGGTCAATCAAAATGTAATGAATCAGAATATTAATGACTGAATTAGAAAATATCTGTCGTTGAATAAGTTGCTGTAACAGATATGCTTCACTGTCAGTGACATATCCACCCTTGCTTTCTTTTAACGATTTCAAAAAATCAAAAGGTTTATAGGCTTCACTCGCAAGAATTAACTGCGAATCCTCTTCAGAAAAACCAACTTTTTTTAGCGTTTCAACAGATTTCATATTAACCTTTTTATTATCACTACTTGTTAAATCTTCTTGTTTTTTCAGTTTAATTTGTTGATTATATTTGTGAGCAATATGTTGCTTGAATGAATTATAATCAACTTCATTTGTTGATAAGTCAGCTGAATCTCCAATAAATTGGGCCATTTCGATTTCATCAATACCATACAAGAGATGCTCTGAAATAATTAAATCCCGCTGTTCATTGATATTATCCAAAGAAACGAAACTCTTTTCCAGTAGTTCAATAAAAAATTTAAAATCAAATGACTCAATACTACCTGACTCAACTAACTTTTTCGGTATCTTCTTGTCCGTTGAAAAAACTTTTTTACTTTCAGAAATAATATCAGGTTTATTAGACAAATGATCTTGATTAACTTGGAAAACATCTAAGAAACTTTTAGATGTTTCTTTGAAGCCATCTAATTTTAAAATTGGTAACGCAAATCGAGTGGTAATTTCTTTGTACCTACCATCACCAATCGATTCCCAGAGTAAAGTGCTTAGTAAATCATCTGTAAAAAAATCAGTTGCTTGCAAAGGTCGACGCAATTGATAGACAACAACTTTTCCTATTGCATCCTCTTTTTCAAAGCTCTTCAAAAGCCCTAAAGCTTCAAGGGCACTTCTTGCTTCATAAAACATTGCTATGTCAATATTTAGTAATGCAAGTAATTCACTATGCATCTTTCGATTAGATAATTGTGGATTTTGACCTGCCTCACCTTTCAATAGAGCAAATAGACCACTCGCAATCACACCCATAACAGGTTGATACAAGTAGTCTAGTCGTTCAATATCATCATTTGTAACTTTTTCATCCATTAAAACGACATAACCGTCTTTCGGACTCATATTTCCGCATATATCAATCATTGATTATCATTCCTTCAAATCCGGTTTATCTGTAGGTGTTTTATCACGAGCCATCATTTCATTTAATTCTTTTAAGAAAACACTCATATCTTTAAATTGGCGATAAACACTAGCAAATCTAATGTACGCAATTTCATCTACATCAGCCAATAATCCCATAACATATTCACCAATTAGTTGGCTAGAAATTTCATTTTCACCTAATGCTCTAACATTATTTTCCACTTGATCCACAAGATGAGTGATAGCTTTCATTGAAACTGGTCTTTTCTCAGCAGAACTGATAATACCTTTAAGAATCTTTTCACGATTAAATTCTTCACGTGTTCCATTTTTTTTAATAACAAGTAGTGGTGTAGCTTCAACTCGTTCAAATGTTGTGAATCTAAATTCACAATTTTCACATTCACGACGTCGTCTGATAACGCGACCTTCATCTGTTGGTCGACTGTCAACGACTCGAGAGCCATTATGTTGGCAATGTGGACATTTCATTGTGACACCTCATTATTTTTTATTTACATTATTTAACCATTAATTTGATTACTAAGCCAGTTTAGCACTTGAACCCTTGTAACGGCAACCGTTGTTGAATTATCTATTACAAAATCTGCTAAATCTTTTTTCTTTTGAATGGGCCATTGTGCTTTAACCCTTAACATCGCCTCATCTAAAGACAATTCATCCCGCTTCATTAAACGTTCTAATTGTGCTGTTTCAGGTACATAGATAACCATTACTGCATCACAAAGTAATTGGTAGTTTTGCTCAAATAATAAAGGCATATCCAAAATAATTAACTGGCTACCTAATTTTTTTTGGACTTCTATTTGTGACAAGATTTCTTTTCTAATAGCAGGAACCATAATGCCGTTCAATTTTTTTAACTCTGTTGCATCATTAAAAACTAGCTGACCTAACTCTTTTCGATTCAAATTCCCGGTTAATGATAAATATTTTTCACCAAATGTTTGAATGATTATTTTTAATGTTACAGATTCTGGTTCAACAGCTTGTCTCGCAATAACGTCTGCATCAATAACTGTGATATTTTCTTCTCTAAAAATACGACTAACTGTTGATTTACCTGTTGCTATGCCACCAGTTAGTCCAAGAATATAAGTCATTTTTAAACTTCCTTTAACGGTTGGCAATGTGGACAGTAGTGTGTCCCTCGTTGTGCCACTTTTATTTTAACAATAGGCGCTCCGCATCTAGGACATGGTTTTCCTGTTTGACCATAGACATTCAAATCAAATTGGAACAAACCCGTCTCACCAAACGCACCCGTATAGGATCTAATTGTTGTTCCACCAGCTTGTACCGCAGTGGCTAGCTCAAGAATAATATTTTTACGTAATATAGCTAATTTCCTATCAGAAATTAAATTTGCTGGCTGTTCCGGATTAATTTTACTCATCCATAAAACTTCATCAACATAAATATTTCCAAGACCAGCAACCGCTTCTTGATTTAATAACACAGGCTTGATTGCCATATGCTTACGAGATAAATATTTTTTGAAATAACTGAGCTTAAAATCATCTTCTGTCGGTTCTGGTCCTAGCTTCTTAAGTCCCGAAAGTTCACGTTCTCGACCTGTGGGGATTAGTTGCATGCGTCCAAACTTACGAACATCATTGTATCTTAAATCTTGCCCATCAGTTAAATGAAATATGACGTGGGAATGTTTTTCAATTGGTTCATCTGATCCACGGACAAAATATTTGCCTTCCATTCTTAAATGAGAAACCATTGTCATTTTACTATCAAAACGAAAAAGTAAGTATTTACCCAGTCTATCGATTGATTCAATCTTTCTACCTTCTAATTCACGCTTAAAATCTAGTACATCCCCAGATACAATTTTAGGCCATAAAACATCAATTGATTTAATTGTCTTACCTATAACTAATTGACTAAGACCTCTTCGAACCGTTTCAACTTCTGGTAATTCTGGCATATAATTACCCCCAACCACTTTTTATTTAGTATCAAACCAACTATCACCAAACGCACTCTCAACTTTTAAAGGAACCTCTAAAGAAACAGCAGCGTCCATAACTTCAGGAACTTTCTTTTGCAAGATAGCAATTTCTTCTTCAGGTGCTTCAAAAATTAATTCATCATGTACTTGTAATAACATTTTGGCTTGTAAATGTTCTTCTTCTAACATTTTGTTCATATTAATCATCGCTACTTTAATAATATCCGCAGCACTACCTTGAATTGGGGTATTCATTGCAGTTCTTTCAGCAAAAGAACGTAAATTAAAGTTTCGACTGTTAATATCTGGTAAATAACGACGACGATGGAATAATGTTTCAACATAGCCCTTATCTTTAGCTTCACGCACAACGCTTTCCATGTAGTTCTTAACGCCTGTAAATTCATTTAAATAAGTATCAATAAATGTTTGTGCTTGTTTTCTAGTAATCCCAATATTTTGTGACAATCCATAATCACTAATACCATAAACAATCCCAAAATTGACTGCCTTAGCTGTTCGACGCATATTTGACGTCACGTCATCTGGCGATTCTAAACTAAAAATTTTCATTGCTGTATTAGCATGGATATCGATTCCTTCTTTAAAAGCTTCTTGCATATTAGCATCATGCGCAATATGGGCCAAAACACGCAACTCAATTTGTGAATAGTCAGATGAGAATATTTTCCATCCCTTATGTTCAGGTATAAATGCTTGTCTAATTTTCTTACCTTCAGGAACGCGGACCGGAATATTTTGTAGATTAGGATCTACAGATGATAATCGGCCTGTCGCTGTCAGTGTTTGTAGGTATCTTGTATGAACTTTCTTATCTTCATGTCTAACTTTTAATAATCCTTCAACATACGTTGATTGAATTTTTGCAATTTGTCGATATTTTAAAATTAAATCTGCAATTGGAGCTATTGTACTAAGTTGTTCTAAAACATCAACTGCAGTTGAGTAACCTGTTTTAGTTTTTTTAACAACAGGTAATTTTAATTTTTCAAATAAAATAACGCCTAATTGTTTTGGTGAATTAATATTAAATTCTTCACCAGCTTCACTATAAATTTTAGTTTCCATATCACTTAAAATAGTTGAAAATTCCTTTTTCATAATCTTCAATCTATCGGCATCCACATTAATGCCTTGAATTTCCATCTTGGCTAATACAAGTGAAAGAGGAAGTTCCATATCCGTGTACAAATCCATTTGCTCATGATCAACTAATCCGGCCATTAATGGTTCTTTCAAAAGATTTAAGGCGTCAACTTTCGATGCCATATGACTAAAGAAAATATCATCATCTTCTGGAATTGCACGTTTAACGCCTTTACCATATACCTCTTCATCAGACTTAACGTCATAGTAATCATGTTTCTGTGCAACTTTACTAAGATCATTACTATTATCACTTGTATCTAACAAATATGAAGCCAACAAAAGATCGAATTCAGTTCCTGCAAGTTGAATGTCCAATCGGTTCAATGCTACATAATTACGTTTAAAATTAAATACATTCTTTTTAATTTTATCATTTGAAAGAATTGAAACTAAAGTTTTAGATTTTAACAAATCAACATCTCGTGTTACGAAAAATTGATTGCCATCACCTATCGCAAATCCATCAAAATCTGCTGTATGATAATTATCTTCCAACATCTCTAAATAAAAAGAAATTGGTTGTGATAATTTAGATAATTCATCTAAATTATCACTAGTTAATACTTTATAATCTGTCTTTTTAGGTTCTGGAAATAAATTCATTTCTACACTATCTGATGCTGAATTTAAATTTAATTGACTTAAAAATTTTTTAAAATCCATTTTTTCATAGAAAGCAACTAACTTATCTAAGTCTTTTCCATCCCATTTTGTATCAGGAAAATCGATTGTGATAGGTGCATCTTGTCGAATTCTGGCTAAATCTTTGCTCATAAATGCTTGATCTTTATCTTCAATTAAATGCTCTTTCATTTTACTTTTCTTTAATTGATCAATATTTTCGTAAAGATTCTCCATTGAGTCATATTCTGTTAATAATTTAATTGCAGTCTTCTCACCAACTTTAGTAACACCGGGATAATTATCTGACGTATCGCCAACTAATCCCTTCATATCAATAATTTGCAATGGTGTTAATCCAAATTTTTCCATTACATGCTCTGGTGTAAATTTTTCGATTTCACTAACGCCTTTTTTTGTGACAGAAACTGTTACTTTATCGGTTGTTAATTGTGTTAAATCTCGATCTCCAGTCACAATAGTCACATTATATCCAGCTTCTTCACCTTTTTTTGCCATTGTGCCTATAATGTCATCTGCTTCAAAATCAATTAATTCGTAAGTTTTAATGCCGTATCCTGCTAGTAATTCTCTAAAATATGGCATTTGTTCTTTTAGTTCTGGCGGTGTTTTTGATCTACCGGCCTTGTAATTATCATATTTTTTAGTTCTAAATGTTGTCTTTCCTGCATCAAATGCAACTAATACATGTGTCGGTTTTTCGGTATCTAATATGACATTCAACATATTATTAAACCCATATAATGCATTTGTATGTAACCCAGCTTGGTTTGTAAATCTATCTACAGATTGGTACAATGCAAAAAATGCACGATAGGCAATACTGTTTCCATCAATCAATAGTAGTTTCTCATTAGTATTAGTCATTTAATATCCGTCTCCTTTGAAAATCTCTATCTCTATTTTACCAAACATCAGCCGTGATTAATAATGAATACGCTAATAACTCAATAAAGTAATAAAAACCCCCAAGTTATAAATCCTTAACTTGGAGGTTTAACCTTCTTATTTATGAATTACTAATCTCTACCACCGTAACCAAAGATTTGTAAGAATGAAATGAATAAATTAATAAAATCAAGATATAACATTAGTGCACCTGTCATAGCTAAGTTAGAAACTGAAACATTGCTATCTCGTTGTAAAAATACTTGTCTTAATTTTTGTGTGTCCCACGCTGTTAAAATGGTGAAAATAATCACAGCGATATATGAGAATACGTAATTAATAAGTTCACTTTGTAAGAATAAATTTACAAATGAAGCAACAATTAGTCCAACCAAAGCTGCTAATGCCTGTGTGCCTAATTTAGTTAAATCTCGTTTAGTAACATTTCCTAAAATGGTCATCGTAACGAATACAGCCGAACTTGCGGCAAATGCAGCAATGATATTCCCGACTGAATACATTGATATAATCAACGACAACGTTACGCCCTCAAGTACAGAATACCCCATCAATAAAGCAAATGTTACAAATGGTGCCCTTGATGCCTTTACGTTAATATTTAAGACAACCACCAATTGGACAATAAATAATGCCCAAATTGACCATGAATGTTCTGCCATAAAGCCATAAACTAATTTTTGAAATACTGTCAATGTTAAAAATGCTGTGACAGCTGAAACGCCAACTGCAAGCGCCATATACCCATATAATTTTGCTAAAAAATGATTTAATCCATCTTTTTCATTAATAATAACGCTATTTTGATTATCCATCTTATTTTCCTCCTTGTTAATTAAGAAATCATGTTTAAAATATTGTGATTAATACACTAAAACCTATTACAACTAATTTAATAAAATGAAATAAGTTAGAGCAATACTACTTATTTTAATCAGAATACAACATGACTTTTAACCTCATACAGCATTAACCTTTTTAAAGGATAACCCCTTGTATGTATAAGGACAAGTGTACCAAATCATGTAAAATTATCAAGAATTTTCACTTTTCGTAAAAAAAAATTAAGTAATAAAAAAGAAATGATTCGAAAATCATTTCTTTTTCAGCAACTAATTATTTTTAAAACTTAAATTACTCAATAATTCTTCATATGCATATTCATATTTTTGGACATCTCCAGCGCCCATAAAAATAACAACTGCATTATTGTAATCAAGTAATGGCGAAAGATTATCAAGTTTGATAATCTCGCCACCCTTAACAATCTTTGCACCAAGATCTTCACTAGAAACATTACCTGATGTTTCACGAGCAGAACTGAAAATATCCGTTAAATAAACCTTATCGGCAAGATTCAAACTAATTGCAAAATCATCCATCAACGCAATAGTTCTACTAAACGTATGTGGTTGGAAGACCGCAATTAATTCTTTATCAGGATATTTTTGACGAGCAGCATCAATTGTTGCTTTAATTTCTGATGGATGATGTGCGTAATCATCAATAATTGTCATATCACCAATATACTTTTCGCTAAACCGGCGTTTAACCCCTTTAAAACTTAATAATTCACTTGCAATTTCTTCTAAATCAACTTTTTCAAAATACGAAACAGCAATAACGGCCAAACTATTTAAGATATTATGTTCACCAAAAATTGGAATTTGGTAATGACCTAATGATGTATCGTGATAATAAACATCGAATTCAGAACCTTTAGTTGTTCGTTTTATATCACGAGCTTGGAAATCATCAGAATCCTTTGTACCATAATAATAAATTGGAACATCAGCTTTTATTTTACGGAGTAAAGGATCATCTCCCCAAGCAAATATTCCTTTTTTGGTTTGTTTTGCAACTGTTTCAAATGAATCAAAAACGTCATCAATACCAGTAAAATAATCTGGATGATCAAAATCAATATTAGTCATAATTGAATAATCTGGGTGATAGGCAACAAAATGTCGACGGTATTCATCTGCTTCATAAACAAAGAATCTTGCATCAGGTTTTCCTTTACCAGTACCATCCCCAATTAAGTAACTCGTTGGTGCAATACCACTTAAGACATGTGCAAGCAATCCTGTTGTACTTGTTTTACCATGAGAGCCGGCAACACCAATACTTGTGTAACCTTCCATTAATCGACTTAACATTTCAGGATAACTGACAATATCTAATCCCATTTCACGTGCCTTTTTAAGTTCAGGATGATCCGCTGTAAATGCATTTCCCGCAATTACAGTCAAACCTTCATGGATATTTTTTTCATCAAATGAATAAACCTTAATATTAGCTAATTCTAATCCACGTTGTGTGAATGTATATTGGTCAATATCAGAGCCTTCAACCTTAAATCCTTGATCGTGTAAAATTAATGCTAAAGAACTCATCCCTGAGCCTTTTATTCCTACAAAATAATATACTTTTTGGTTATTCATCATTATCCCCTTTTCTGACATTATTCATTCATAATTTTACCATAAAATGAGTTAATATTCAGTTTGTCGTTAAAATTCTTCTCTCATCCGTCTGAGTTCATCTTCATTTAAATACACATCTCGAGGTTTCGACCCCTTAGCATGTGAGATATGTTGCTGATTTTCAAGTTCGTCAATAATATTGGCAGCTCTATTATACCCAATTGAAAAGACGCGCTGTAATTTAGAAGTTGAAATGGTTTGTTCGTGCGCAATAAAATCTAAAATACCTGGCAATAAATCATCTTGTTGTTCATTTTGATCTGCCATTTTTTTCAGTCCATCTGGATTAAATGCATATCTTGGCTTTCCTTGAGTTCTAACAAAATCTGTAATTAAATCTACTTCATCTTCTATATACGTTCCTTGTAACCTAACAGCCTGACTTGATCCATTACCTAGATAGAGCATATCGCCTCGTCCAAGTAATTTTTCAGCACCGGCCGTATCCAAGATAGTTCTCGAGTCAATTTGACTAGAAACCATAAATGCAATTCGAGTTGGAATATTATTTTTAATTGTACCCGTAACAACATCAACACTTGGTCGTTGTGTAGCCAGAATTAAATGAATTCCTGCTGCTCTAGCTTTTTGTGTAATTCTTGCAATATATTCTTGAACTTCATTTGAAGCAACCATCATTAAATCAGCTAATTCATCAATAATAATTAAAATATACGGCATCTTTAGGCCAAAATCGCCATTAGCTTCTGCTTTTTGATTAAAGTTACCAATATTTTTAGCTCCAGCTGCAGCTAATTTTTGATAGCGTTCTTCCATTTCATCAACAGCCCATTTCAAAGCTGCCGAAGCTGCTTTTGCATCTGATATAACAGGTGCTAATAAATGAGGAATATCATGATATGGCGCTAATTCGACAGCTTTAGGATCAATCAATAACAATTTAACTTCGTTTGGTGTTGCCTTATATAAAATAGAAACTAATAAACTATTGATAAAAACTGACTTACCAGACCCTGTAGCACCAGCAATTAATCCATGCGGCATTTTTTGTAAGTTAGTTACTTGTGCTTCACCAAATAAATCGACACCTAACGCCACCGTCAATGGTGATTTATTTTCTATAAACACTGGAGATCTCAATACTTCCGAGAGAAGGACTGGTCTTGATTTTAAATTAGGTATTTCAATTCCAACACTACTACGTCCAGGAATTGGCGCCTCTACACGGATATCTTTTGCAGCAAGCGCTAGTTTCAAGTCATCAACAAGGTTGGTAATCTTACTTACCTTAACACCAGCAGCTAATGATACTTCAAATTGGGTCACCGTTGGCCCAACTGTCCAGCCATCAACTTCTGCATTAACATGGAATGCTTCCAATGTATTATTTAATACATCAATTTGAGAAAGTACCCAATCATCTAATTCACCAGCATTTTCTAAAATAGGATCTGGTAATAAATCAAGTGATGGAAATTGATAACTTGCATCTGACCTTTTGACTTCTTCATCTGACTGATTATCATAATAGCTATCTTGTACTTCTTGTACTTCTTGTACTTCTTGTACTTCTTGTACTTCTTGTACTTCTTGTACTTCTTGTACTTCTTGTACTTCTTGT